>DQWH01000030.1 GCA_011042635.1 Bacteroidota bacterium
GGCTGTAATCCCGGACATATCCCGGCAGGTAACCGCCTCCTCCCGCTCCCAGCAGTTTCAGGTAAAATTCCCCGGTTCCCGGTCCGTTTTCCCGGTATTCGGTAAAGATCCCCGGGATCATGGGCCGGAAGTGTTCCCACTGAAAAACCGAAAGTTTCTTCATTTCACTGTCGAAACCGCCGGTTATTCCGTTATACCCGATCAGGATCGAGTCTGTTGCTGGTACCGTGAAAGAAGGATTCCATGCCGGCAAACAGGGTCTTCAGTTCGCCGATCTCCCCGGGCGGCATACGGTGGCCCGGAACCACGGAATCGTTCGCATACCTTCGGTACAGGGCAGCCATCAGGGCACCGGAGCTTCCCAGACCGTAGCCGGACGGAATGGTCGATTCAAAATACAGGCCGTTGCCAAGGTCTTTACACAGGCGGTGCAGGTCGGGAACGGAAAGGAAAGACCCGGAAGCCACAAAGTGTTCCAGCCAGCCGACATAACCGGCCAGATCACGGTGCGAATGCCGGGAAAAATTCAGACCGGCAACCTGGTCACCGGTCGGCAAGGCAAGGCGGCGGCCACCACGGAGCTTTCTTCGGTCACCACCGGTACCATGTACAATGTATCCTTTACTATTACGTTCAGCGCCACTCCGTATGGCTGGGGATAATGGGTAAGGGTGTTTTCACTGAAGCCATCCGGCAACTCCCGGTACTTCGGATGCCGGAATGAGTTCAGCTCTTCCACGAATTCCCGGGGATCATCGAACAACCGGCCCCCTGATCGAGCTTTTCTTCCCGCGACAGCGATGAAAAATCTTTCAACGGTTTATGGGGTATTTTCTTCTTCATTTTTTTACTACCAGAAAATCGCGGGCCAGTTGCAGCCCCCGGATCTGCCACTCTACATATTGTCTGATTTCCTCATAACTGCCCCGGGCATGTTTCAGAAATTCGCCGGCCTGCCCGTAAACAGCGGGCAGGCGGATGCTGCTGATCAGGGCATAACCGTCGAGGTAGTTCCTGATCCCGCCCGAGATGATCACCTGTTGGCATGACGGATTGGGATCCTCATCCAGCAGGCGGTTAACTGTTTCCACCATCTCCACGGCATCGTGCCCCACGGTGGCCAGCGGGCCGTACAGTTCTTCCTGCCGGCCGCCCGTACGCATCAGTTCGAGCCGGGCAAAATTTGTTCCGCCGAAAGCCCCGAATTCGATCGCCTCCAGAGGCAGGCGGAACAGGCTTCGCAGGCTTTCAGGACCCATACCCTGGCCCACCTCTTTTACGATCACGGGACATCCCAGCTTCTCCACGGCACCAGCAATCACCTCGATGGGAGGCACCGTGAGCCGGTCGCCTTCTGGCTGCAGGCTTTCCTGCATGGGGTTTACATGGATGATCAGGCCGTCGGCCCGGAGCTTCTCCACCAACTTCTTCACCCGGCTGAAATCCTTTTGAAGATAGAATTTTTCCATCTGGGCAATGCCCAGGTTGGCATACAGGGGAGAGGCATCACCCATCACCCCGCGCACATCGAAATCGGGAAATGCGCGATCATCGTCCAGCAATACCCGGCAGGAACCGAGTCCCATCCCCATGCCAAACTCACCGCAGGCCCTGGCCAGATTATGATTGATGGTATGTGCCATCCGGGTTCCCCCCGTCATGCTCGATACCCAGATTGGTACCCGGAATGTCTTTCCCAGAAAAGTAAAAGGGGTCCAGGGCTCGGTGGAATGGGCTTTCAGCAGGGGTTCATACCAGAAACGGTCGTCGCGTTCTTCCTTTCCCACCCGGGAACGGAAGGCAAGTTCAATATGGTCTTTTTTCCTTTCTTCCATGTCAGAAATATTTTAGCATCCGATTTTCCGGGAAATGACCAGCTGAAGGATCTCGCTGGTCTCTTCCCCTATCTCCGGCAATCGCCGGTCACGATATAACCGTTCGATGGCGTAATCCTTCATCAGGCCGTATCCTCCGTGTATCTGAACGGCTTCATCCACCACTTCCCCGGCAATACAAAAACAATACAGCTTCGACATAGCCGCCTCGCCGGTATAATCCATACCCTGGTCTTTCATCCGGCAGGTCTTATCCGGCGTGTTTCGTGCATGTCCGATCTTTGTGGCCATACCGGCCAGTTTGAAAGCAACGGAGATCCGGGGAATACCCATGGCAGAAAACCTGGCCTGATTGTAAAAGATCCGGCCGAAATCGAACCGGTCGGGGAACACCCCTGTCTCCTCCGGGAGGAACACTCCTCCCGAATCGACCAGATAAACACAGGGAAGGCGGTTCTCCGGAGCTATTTCCTGTGCCCGCAGGTGCTTCTTGATGGTTTCTGCCACATAGGCCCCGCCTTTCACCGTGGCATCATTGGCCACCACCACCGCTTCCCTCCCATGAATCACGCCGATGCCCGTAACCAACCCGGCAGAGGGAAACCGGTCGCGGTACTGCCCCATGGCCGCCCGGGGAGAAAGCTCGGGAAAGAAAGTGTTCGGATCAAGTAAAAGATCGACCCGCTTACGGGCCAGAAACTTTCCCCGGGCATGATGTTTCTTCACCGCTTCAGGGTATCCGCCCCGGGTATTCTTCTTCAGAATATCTCCGAATTCATCCCGGAGTTTCAGGTAATTCCGTTTTCTTTCCAGAAATTCTTCCGACCTGACATCGATCGAGGATACCAATCTTTGCAAAGGAATCAGGTTTTAGGTTCAATCAATATACAAAAAAACCGGGATTTCTTAACGCCGGTTTCAAAACAGTAAAATATCACGATTAGTTCACCGATTGCAGCGCCGGTTCCCATGCTCTGGAACATGTCCGGCTGCCCGGGAAAAAGCTTTATCCTTTCCCTTTCCGGCAAAACGCAACGAAAGCAAGTGTACCCGGGGAACTGAACAGTTATTCCGAACGGTCTTATGGAGCGGTATTCTTTTCTGAGCGCAAAAAAGGAATAAAATCTGTCTAAAGGTTGGCATTCAGGGCCTGCAAGGAAAGCACAGGCCTGTCACCCCGCTGGGACATTCTCATAAATATTACCTGAAAAACCTGCGAATTCGGGAGCGTTAGCTAAAGATCAAGAAAGACACCGCGCTCTTATTTTCTCCAGTTGTTCAGCTCGCCGTTTTCGAAATACAGGACCACATTCCGGTATGACCACACCTCGATGGTTTTATCCAGCTCGTGATAACGGTCAATGTTCAGAGGTTTACCCCAGCTGTCGTATACCATACTTCTGTTCATTCCCCGCCATATGGCCCCCCGGGCAATTTTCTCACCCACTTCGCGGCCATATCGTTTCACCAGGATCTCTTCCCGTGTGCCATCGACAGAAACCTCCTGACGGGACACTTCCTCAGGATGTTCCCGGGCCCAGGCCTCCTTCACCATTTTTTCCGTCTCTTCCGTAAAACGGGTCTGATCAATCCGGATATATCCACTGACACCCTCATATTCTGCCAGATAATAATCGCCGAATTCCGAAAAGATCCTTACCTTTTCATTGGCCGGAATAATCATCAATACGGAGCTCAGGTTTTCCATATCCTCGAAAAGCCGCGTCCCCGACAGTGTTACAACATAATATTCTTCTTCACCGGTGAGGCTGGTATCGGGAATTTCCTGTGCGGAAACCGTAAACCAGCAGCCCGTCATGATTCCTGTCAGTACTACCAGTAAGTTTTTCATGATCGGATAGCCTATGTGTACCACAGAATCAGCTCAAAAACCATACCATACCTCTCTGTGTTATCAATCTGTAATACAAACATTTATCAAATTCAAACCCTTCTCCCATCGTGCCCTGACTTGGGAGAAACCCGGAATTTTATTATCTTTGTGTGTCAATGATCTTTCCGGAAGGATGCACCGGTTCAGTTTGAGTCCCTTCCGAACCATTGGTCCTGTACCTTTCCAAGCATCTTCCAGAATAATTATTTATTAACGAAAATCAAGGAATCTTTCTATGAGATATAAAGGTGATACCCATTCTGTAGCCATCAATTTAAGATCAAAAAAAATACTCAGGCAGATCCTGAAGGAAAACTCCAGGCTGGAGAAGATACTTAAGGAAGCAGAAAGCCCGGCGGAAGTGAATACAAGGATCAGGGAATGGGTTATGCAATGGATGGAAAATCATCCGGTTGCCCTGGAATTTTATAACGGAAGGGGAAATCCTCGATGCATTTTTGAAGAACTTCAGTGGGACGAGATTGCTGCTATTCGGATACTCGATTATATTGACCATGCCGGAACGGTCATTCCCGACCTGAACCAGCGGGGAAAGGAGATCGAAAATGACCCCTTCCGGTTGATGATGCTGGCTTGCCGGAAAGGAACGGGAGGAGCAAAACCCGCCTTTTTTCTCGACATGCTGCATCTGTTCAGGCAATTTAACGGAAAAAAAGTAAGGGAAATACCCGGCAGGGAAAAAGTGAAGAAATGGATGGAACGTTATCCCACGGGACTCGATCCGGAGATCAGCAAACTTCGTGAACAGAACAGGGACCGTATCCTGAACATTATCATCGACCGGATGGAAAAGGGGCTGGTTTCCGACCATAAATATGTTTTCCCTCCCAATATCAACCGGCGTGAGAAGCTGAATATTGCCAGAAAGTGGTGGAACGAACGGCTTTTCCACCTGAGGTTTGCCGTACGCTCCCCTCAGTTGCTGCAGGAAATGCTCGGAGGAACCCTCGAGCCCGAAACCATGGAAATACTCGAAAAAGCACGTGAGGCAGGTATTCCTACCTTTGTGAATCCCTATTACCTGTCCCTGTTGCTGGTGAATGAGCCTTTCAAATACCAGGGAATTGACCAGGCGATCCGCGATTATGTGATATACAGCCGGGAACTGGTGCATGAGTTCGGTGAAATCGTAGCATGGGAAAAGGAAGATGTGGTTGAACCCGATATTCCCAACGCAGCCGGTTTTATTCTGCCCTCCCGGCACAATGTTCACCGGCGGTACCCCGAGGTAGCCATCCTGATCCCCGATACCATGGGAAGAGCATGCGGCGGCCTGTGTTCATCATGCCAGCGCATGTACGACTTCCAGAGGGGTCATCTGAATTTCAACCTCGACGAATTGAAACCCGAAGAAAGATGGCCCAAAAGACTGATCCGCTTAATGGAATATTTCCGTAACGACTCACAGCTCAGGGATATACTCATCACCGGAGGCGATGCCCTGATGAGTACCGACAAGTCTCTGGAAAAGATACTTGATGCCGTTTACGAAATGGCGCTGGCCAAGAAAAAAGACAATCGGTCCAGAAAAGAAGGGGAAAAATATGCCGAAATTGTACGCGTCAGGTTGGGAACCAGGCTGCCTATTTATCTTCCCCAGAGAATCACCCCCGAACTGGTAGCCCTGCTGAAAGCCTTCAGGGATAAAGCCATGAAAATAGGCATCCGGCAATTTGTCATACAGACCCATTATGAGTCGCCCCTGGAGATCACTCCCGAATCGAAACAGGCAGTGGAACGCCTGCTGTCGGCCGGATGGATCGTAATCAACCAGCTTGTTTTTACTGCCGCTGCTTCGCGCAGGGGACATACGGCCCGGTTACGGCAGGCTCTCAACGATATCGGGGTGCTGACTTATTATACTTTTACCGTGAAAGGCTATATGGAAAACAGCCACAATTTCGCCACGAATGCCCGCACCGTGCAGGAACAGGTGGAAGAAAAATCCCTGGGCGTGCTTAGTGGTGACCAGGAGGAATGGCTGGAAGAACTGAACGAAACCGACAACATCCGCCAGTCTATTGACCGGATCAGGGAAAAGGCAGGTGTACCCTTTCTGGCTACCGACCGGAATGTACTGAACCTGCCGGGAGTGGGGAAAAGCCTGACCTTCCGAACGGTAGGAATCACACGCCACGGAAGAAGGATCCTTTCCTTCGATCATGATCATTCACGCTGGCACAGTCCCATTATCAAAAAAATGGGAAAGGTGACCATTATCGAATCCAAACCCATAGCCAGATACCTGGAACAACTGGAGGATATGGGCGAAGATCCTGAAGAATACCGGGATATCTGGGGGTATTCCCTGGGAGTGACAGAAAACCGGGCCTCCGTATTTAATTACCCCGAATATGAATTTCCGGTAACTCGCGAACTTACAAATCTGAAAATCGAATAATTATTTGTTTTTCAGATTTTTTTTTTTGACGTTCCATATCAGAAAAATAAAAAATGAATCCCATCCCTGAAAAAAACACCGTACCGTTGCATGTACGGAATGATTTTCCCTCCCTGCAAAGAAAGCACCGTGGTAAGCCGGTAATCTATTTCGACGGACCGGCAGGCACCCAGGTACCACTGGCAGTGATTCATGCCATTTCGGAA
>DQWH01000164.1 GCA_011042635.1 Bacteroidota bacterium
AACCGTGACAGTGAACGGGAAAGAACACACGGAAATGGTGTACCGGCCGGCCGACAGTAACCCGCAGACCTGGCAGGTATTTTCTGCCATTTTCAAAGGATTCGTACGCCAGGCCGGAATCATCGTCTTCATCCTGATGATCGGCGGAGCTTTCTGGATCATGAACCACAGCAAGGCCATCGATGTGGGGATCTTTGCTTTTCTGAAATTCACCCGCCGGCTGGAACACCTGCGTTTTTTCCGGATCTTCGGGGTAGAGAATATCATCATCACCCTCATCATGCTGCTTTTCAGCGTATTCGGAGCGGTTTTCGGCATGAGCGAGGAAACCATCGCTTTTGTGATCATTATGGTGCCCCTGGCCATTTCCATGGGGTACGACTCCATCGTGGGGGTTTCACTCTGCTTTGTGGCGGCCGGCCTGGGTTTTGCCGGAGCCATCCTGAACCCCTTCACCATAGGCATTGCCCAGGGACTGTCGGGTCTGCCCCTGTTCTCGGGTATCGAATACCGGTTGTTCTGCTGGGTGGTGATCAATACGGTGGGCATCTGGTTCGTGCTGCGCTATGCCCGGAAAATCAAAAAGAATCCCTCCCGTTCGCCCGTCCATGAAACCGATACCTACTGGAGGGAAAAAGGAAACGCCCATGTGGAAAATATACAATACCACACGCCGCTGTCGGCCTGGGTCAGCTACGGCATCGTTCTGGCCGGACTGGCGGCTTTTTCCGTTTTCTTCCCCATGAGCACCCTTACCATCGGCGATCCGGCCTCCGGCAGCGGCACCGCGCTCACCTTCCCCGTTATTCCCTTGTGCACGGGACTGTTTGCCGTCACAGCTTTCCTTGGCCTTCGCAAGTCGGTGCATTTCTTCATCCTGAACCTGCTGGCCTATACCATTTTGTTCCTCATTGTGGGAGTGATGGGCTACGGCTGGTACATTATGGAGATCGCCACCCTGTTCTTCGCCATGGGCCTGTTCTCGGGCATAGCTATGAATAAATCGCCCAACGACATTACAAACCTCTTCCTCGATGGGGTCAAGGATATCCTGTCGGCGGCGCTGATCGTGGGTCTGGCCGGAGGGATCATCGTGATCCTGGAAGACGGCCAGGTAGTGGACACCATCCTGCACGGCCTGTCGAGCGGTATGGGAAATTTCGGGAAGACGGCCTCGGTATCGGTGATGTATCTCATCCAAACGGTGATCAACATCATCATCCCTTCGGGCTCGGCCAAAGCGGCCCTCACCATGCCCATCATGGCCCCGTTTTCCGACCTGATCGGTATATCACGACAGGCTACTGTCATGGCTTTCCAGTTCGGCGACGGCTTCACCAACATGATCACCCCCACCTCGGGAGTACTGATCGGGGTGCTGGGCGTTGCCCGCATTCCCTATGAAAAATGGGTGAAATGGGTAGCCCCCTTTATCCTCATCCTGATGGTGCTGGGATTCCTCCTCCTGATCCCCACGGTAACCATGGAGTTGAGCGGATTTTGAAGTGTGTTCTGCAATAAGACTTTCCATCTGCGAGCGCAGCGAAGCGGATGGATTAGTCGAGTAAACCATGACTTCGCCACAGGTGAACCGGCACCGGCATCATTGTACGAAAGGTACCGGTGCGATAATCCACGCCCGGCGAGGCGGTATTTCACTGCATGATGGTCATACGGCCTTCGGGGTCGAAACAGGGCATGCGGAAGATGCGGTTCCCGGCCGGGATGCCGTCGCGCAGCATTCCTTCGGTATTTTCGATCCCAAGCGGGATCCCCATATCCTGGCAGGCCAGTTCCTCACCGGCAACGGTATATTCCTCTCCCCCGAACCCTTTCTTATCGACCGAAAAAATCCATGTTTTCCCGGAAGCACTGGCAGCTTCCACCTGCAGCCACCGGATGCGGTCTTCCACCAAACCGGCAGGAAATTTGTGCCCGGTTTTCCGGTTAAACAGAGCGAAGGCCAGTCGGCAGCCAGGCGGCAGGCAGGGGACGCAAAGAAAACAGCCTCTGATATGTTTCAGTAATCCCGGGTTGCCTTCCATTCCCAAACCATGTTAAAAATTACACCTACAGGAATCATCCTTACGAAACATCCTTTTCATCCGGAATGTCTCTGCGGGCTCAGAATCCCATTCCGAACCGGTGCCAGAGATCATGGCTCATTACTTCCCATCTTTTCATGGTAGCATAGGCAAAATCACGGGTATAGCGGGTCACCAGCTCCCTGGCTTCATCTTCCTTTCCCTCCTCCACCAGTTGCACCACCTTTTCTTCCAGCAGGGGCAGTTCGAAAAAAGCTTTTTCCTCGTATTCTGCTACGCCCTGTTCGATCATTTCCCTGGCCTCCTGCCACCGCACGGTGCTCAGGCGGTTGGCCACCCGGTACGACCACAATGCGGCATCGGTGCGGTAGCGGTGCTGGCCGCAAATATCAAAAGGACCGGGCAGGCAAAGTGTACCGGAAAAGATGGGTATTCTCGGGCTCTGGGCCGGGTTATCGAAAGCGAACCAGGCCACGGCTCCCACGGCATCGGGAAGCCAGTCGCGGCACTGGGTAACGTGGGTATAGCTGCACCACGACATGGCGATGGCCCTGTGCCTTTCCACCGTTTCTGGTTTCAGGGTATTGAGCAGGGTGATCAGGTCGCGGCTCATCCATGGGTTGGCCACGGGACTCAGCACCGTATCGCGTACCTCGTTCCCTTCTTCATCCTTTGAGATTTTTTCCACCAGCAGGTTCCGTGTCATATCCCACCGGGTTCCTTCATAGGTATTCCGGTAGTATTTCATCACATCCCTCACCGACACTTTGTGTTCGGGTTTTACCGAAAAGGGAAGTTCGTCGGCTTCATAATCCAGTTCCAGCGACGGGGCCAGGGTACTGAGCACATAATATTCACGGATGGAAAACGGCTTCCTGCCCGAGATCACCTGATAGAATTTGAAAGGTTCCTCTCCATCCCAGTATCCCAGTTTTTTCGCTTTTTTCTTCAGGTCCCGGCTGTACATGTAATTGTCCGGATCGTCAAAATCGATCTCCGGAATCCGGGAGATATTGGCGGAAACCCCCACATGGTCGTCGGGTATCCGGACCGCGGCCCAGAGAGCTCCTATTTCTTTCTCGCCCGCCCCGGAGATCTCAAAGTGCCATACTTCCTGCGGATCGGCTACCGTAAGGCATTCGGCATAATCGCCATAGCCGTATTTTTCGGCCAGTCTGCCCATGGTTTCCACCGCCTGGCGCGCCGTGGAGCAACGCTGAAGGGCTATTTCCTGCAGGTTCTCGATCAGGAAGAGGCCCTTTTCATTCCGCAATTCCCTGCGGCCGTAAATAGTGGTCTCGCCAATGGCCACCTGCTTTTCGTTCAGGCAGGGATAGGCCGTATTCAGGTAAGCGTAGGTATGCCGCACCTGAGGGATCTCCCCTTTCTTTTCCAGATTCCGGGTATCCCACACTGTTTCGGTATGCAGTCTTCCCCAGTACACGTGGTGAACAGTATCTTCAGGAAAATCTGCCGCAGGAACCACATTCAGCCAGGTGCGGTAGTTCCCGTCGCAAGCATGGGCCGTGATCACAGAACCGTCGGTGGTAGCCTTTTTCCCGACCATAATGCTGGTACACGAACCCGGAAACAACTCATGATCTGACGGTAGCTGGGCATAAACGGAAAAGGCCGTAAATACAACGGCCAGAAAAGAACAAACGATCAGTTTTTTCATGAATATATGTTCAGCGGTTAACAACAGAATGGCAAATATAGCAGGATGCGCAAAAGAACAAGGTCAAACAGGGATATTTCATAGCAGCAAAATACGCTCCGGAGAAAAACCTGAATAATGGAACGCACTTTTAAGGACATTTTCTTGCAAATGTCAAACAGGCATTCTATTTTTATGCTGTAAAACATGGTTATGAGCAGTAGCCTGTACAACAGCTTCTTCCTGAACCTCAACAATAATAATTGTATGGGAAAGGGAAGGCTTTTGTACGGTTAATACCTGATCAATATCAGAAAATCAAAAAGCCTTCCCGAAACGGAAGGCTTTTTATGTTTTAAAATAAAGAACATGCAGCGGATCCTGATCAATAATAACAATAACAATAAAGCGCCTCCTCCCGGCGGATGCTATGAACTTGTTCCATGCCCGCCACTCCTGGCGGGCATTTTTTTTAACCTCAACTGTCCACATAAAAACAAACTAATGAAAGCACATGAGATCATTCGAACAGAAGAAGGCATCCGCCTGGTAAAAGACACCTTTTCCCGTGAACTGGCAAAGGAACTCGACCTGATTCCCATATCCTCGCCCCTGATAGTGGCCCATGATTCGGGATTGAACGATAACCTGAACGGAGAGGAAAGGCCGGTACGGTTTCCTCTTCGGATGTTCAACGGACAGCAGGCCGAGGTGGTGCAATCGCTGGCCAAGTGGAAAAGGTTGCGGCTCAGGGAACTGGAGATTGAACCGGGCAGAGGCATTCTCACCGACATGCGGGCGCTCCGGCCCGACGAGGAAACCGGTCCCCTGCACTCGGTATATGTGGACCAGTGGGACTGGGAAAAGCACATCACCCCGGAGGAACGCAGCCTGAAAACCCTTCGGGCCACCGTGGAAAAGATCTACCGGGTAATCCGATTCACCGAACAAACGGTAGCCCGCCGGTTCCCCGAAACAGAACCCTTCCTGCCCCGGGAAATCACCTTTATCCATGCCGAAGAGCTGCGCAGACGGTATCCCGACCTTTCGCCCGGCAGGCGGGAAACCAAAGCCGCAAGACAATACGGGGCCCTGTTCATTATCGGGATAGGCACCGAACTGTCGGACGGCAGCATGCACGACGGCAGAGCCCCGGATTATGATGACTGGATCACTGAAAATGAAGAAGGGACCACCGGACTGAACGGGGACATTATCCTGTGGAACCCGGTCCTGGAAAGGGCATTCGAAGTATCTTCCATGGGGATCCGGGTAGATCCCGGCAGCCTTCTGAAGCAACTGGCCGTGAGGGGCTGCATGGAAAGAAAAAACCTTCCTTTTCACCGGATGCTGCTGGAAGGAAAGCTACCCCAGAGTATGGGCGGCGGGATCGGCCAGTCGAGAATGTGCATGTTCATGCTCAGAAAACGGCATATCGGCGAGGTACATGTGGGATTCTGGCCCCCTGAGATGATCAGCGAAGCCCGAAGCATGGGGATTATAATGATGTAGCTCTTTCCGGGATAATGGGAATCCTTGCCGGGTCTTGCAGACCGCTCAAAGCCCTGTTTATTAGCACAATTAGTATTATTTTACATCGAGCTTCTCTTAAAAGGAGGAAAATCTTCCTTTATGGTTTTCCAGATTTCTCTCTGGCTTTCCTGTATGCTGCCGGGGAACGACGTACCGTTCCCCGGTTTATCCTTAATTCTTTGGCTATTCTTCGTTTCGAATAATCATCCCGGTACTTATGAAGGAAAATCTTCTGTTTTGTACTCATGCTTATCATCCTTCTCTCATTTGTGAAAAATGAGGGAAGATAAGCATTGATAACGTGGTACAGTTTTCAACTGAAATTTGGTATAGTTTTCAAGTGGGGTATATACAAATTTAATATGTTTGGTACGTTTAAAACCCCTTTCCTATACCTTAAAACAAATCTGTTTTACAAATTTCCATAACGGCTGCCTTTTAATTTTGTGGATTTTTAAAACAGCAGATGGGAATGACTGTGGTTTAGTAGTTTAAATGTTCAGACGAAGTCTTACCTGTCAAAACACTTCGTACCACGGAGCCCGGGGTGGTTCTATCCTGTGTAAAAAAGTACTGTGAACCGCAAGGACCCTGCAATAACAGAACCCGTATTTACCTCCCCGGACCATTCCCCTGCCCCACCACCGGCTTGATATCCAGCACAGGGGTTCCGTTCAAGGCATCCAGGCCGGTTACTTTCAGCACGTTATCTTTCCTTTCCAGCAGCTGCACGGTGGTCAGGCCGATCATGCTGGGTCGCCGGGGTGAACAGCAGGCAAATATCCCCCGGAAATCTCCGGAACGGGTGGTGGTTTGCAGTTCATAATCCTTCGACCGGTCGAAGTAGAACAGAATATTCAGTTTTTCAAATGTTTCAATTTTATACAGCCCCTCGGCAAATTTCCGGTCCACTTCGATCAGGGAAACATCTTCCCTGATCCTGTCGGCCTGTTCAGGTCCCGCATCTTCCCAGCGGTTACGCACGTATCCGATAATCTGTATCTGCATAGGATATGTTTAAATAGGT
>DQWH01000010.1 GCA_011042635.1 Bacteroidota bacterium
TCCCTGGTCAGCCTGATACCTGAGCAGCCCCCCACGGATACCTCCAATCCATATATTGCCCTGCCTGTCCTGATATATCCGGTATACATAATTTGTGCTTAGCTGGATCCCCTGTGGGTCCTCCTTCCGTAAATGCCTGAGGATGTTCCCTGTTCGGTCGAGCAGATAGATGCCATTGGAAAAAGTTCCTGCCCAGATTCTACCTTCTTTGTCTTCACAGAGGCTCAGGATAATATTGGCCTTGTCCCGTTCTCCCCCCGAAAGAACAAATCTCCAGTTTCCATCGGGGTCCAGGATACTGATCCCGTTAACGGTACCGAACCATATCTCATTGTTTACCTGAATGATACTTCTGGAATTATTGTTCTTCAGGGAATTTGGGTTGTGTGGTATATGCTCAATTATCCGGAAAGGCTTGAGATTGGGGTCATAAACATTGATTCCCCCACCGTACGTGATGATCCAGAGTCTTTCCTGGCGGTCGATCAGGATGTCGTAAATCCCGTTACTGCTGAGGGATCGTTCATTGTCTTCATTGTGCCGGTACTGAGCGAGCAATTCCATGGAAGGGCCCAGGATCATCAGCCCGGCCCCGTCTGTGCCGATCAGGTAATCTCCCCGATACTTCCGGATCACCCGGATATGTGGAAAACGCTCCCCTCCAGCTGTTAATTCCCGGATAGTGCTCGTGGACTCATCGAGGAGGTATAAGCCCTGGGTCCGGGTCCCGATCAGTAATACCCGCTTTTCCCGGTCATATAAATAGGAAAAAGCATCGAGACGGTTCAGGATCTCCTGGGTTTGACCGGTATAGATGTTCTTCTGGGTCAGTGTCTCCGGATCAATGATCCGGATCCCTTCCACGGTACCGGCCCAGATGTTGCCCTGGTACTGGAAGAGAGACAGGATATTCAGGGGCAGGCCTTCAACAATACGTGTGGAACAGGAAAGGATATTATACCGGAAAACCCCTGAGGTGCTGCCTATCATACAGATACTGTCATTCAGGAACAGGAGGTTGTTGATCTGGTTTACCGGTTCATCGCTGCTCAGTTCATCCAGACCGATCTCAAAATCATCTTTGGCAATGTTATAATAGTATAGACTTCGTCCGGATCCAAGCCAGAATTCACGTTCATTTTTTTTATAGATGCTGGTGACCGGATGATGTCCTCTTTTCTTTTCTGGTGTCACATCATTGAGATCATAATGAATGAAATCATAGCCATTATATTTATCGATCCCATCATGTAACCCAAACCAGAGGATCCCGTCTTTATCCTGGATGATCTGGTAGACAATGCTGTTGTTCAGCCCGTCATCCACAGAAATCCGGCTGAACTCCATATTATTCATCCAGCTATCCTCCATGGAGGATCCTGAAAAAACCGGTAAGGTTAACAGGAGTATAATATCGTATATTCTCTTCCGCCAGTTTCCCATTCGGTGCACGCAGAACGGCAAAATTAACGATTTTTTTTTCTTGTTGAGAGCTTGTGATCCCGATTATTTACAAGAAGCCTTTAGAAATAAAAAAAAGCTGTGAGCGGCGCCCACAGCTTTTTATATAGTTTGAAAGTTCTCAGCGGATCACAAGTTTTCTGACTTGCTCATGTTCCCCCAGGATCACAAAGTAGATCCCGTTGCTCCACTGCCTGGTTTCCACCTGCATCAGGTTGCCTGTGGCCACCGTCTTGAACAATTCCTTGCCCGTGATATCGGTGATTCTGACAGTCTGACCGGTACGGAGATTCTCCAGGAACACCTGTTCGGTTGCCGGATTTGGAAACAGTTTCAGAGAGGCGGATCCGGGCGTATCAACCGATACCGGGGAACTCACCACCAGTGTAAAGGTCTGCGTATCGATGGTATAGCCATCCGTGAAGGTCACCGTGACTTCCACATCCCCAACCGTGGTCGGTGTACCGCTCAGGAGCCCGTTCTGGTCAATACTCAACCAGGAAGAGGCCGGATCGGTTTCCACGCTGAATGTTCCCTGTCCGTTGAAAACAAGCTGGTAGGAATATGCTTCGTCACGTGTGGCAGTTGTTACAGGATCGGAAGTGATCTCCGGCCGGGTGTGTTCCTCCATCATCATATTGTCAATATAATAGGTCCCGACCTGCTTCCCAAACAGCAGCTTAGGTTTCAGATAAGAGACATCCACGTCCGGGGTGTACACCATTCCGTATTTCACTCAGTCAGCGTTAAGTTCAAAGGAGTCATCCACCGCAGTAATGTATGTACTGGTAGCATCGAAGGTGGAGAACCGGCTGATGATAGAATCCTCTGCAGCCCCTTTGGCATAGAAGGTGAACAGATAGCTTTTTCCGGCAGTAACGAAAAATTTCGTGTCATTCAGCAGGTCCACAGAAGCGGGATTTTCGTCGACTGCGGTTACATCTACCTTTACCGACCCGTTTCCTTCGTAAGGAGAGCTGGTTTCTTCCTCCATGGTGGCAGCTGCCCCGTTGGTATTATCCACCGTAAGGAACCAGTTGAACAATCCGGGTATCTCCACATCTCCGTTGGCGATCCCGGTGATCTTCTGTATGGATACATCATCGAAAGTGTATACACCCAGATCCTGTTCACACTGTATAATAACTTCCATTTTTTTTGTGGCCTCACTGGTTGAATTATAAATCCAGATGTACTCTTTGTAATCCGTGGTTAGTGGAAAATCATCGGAGCTTCTTGATTTTTTTACACTTTCATCGTCGTTATAGGCCAGTACCTTGAACCTGGCAAGTTTCCCGGCACCATCGGCCTTCATCCAGGCCCGGACCAAGTACTGGTTGGTATCTGACACACCCATGATCGGATCACTGGTGAGGTTGATCTTTACCAGGTTCCCTCCGACGGTGACCTCAACCTGGGCAGCTCCCGAACCGGTGTGGGCATCGGTGGAGGCGGTGAGCGTGGAAGCCAGTCCCGACTGATTGATGATCGTCCAGTTCTGGATCCCGTCCTCGAATCCCCCGTTCACCAACAAATTATCCCCGTACTGGGAATACCCTGTACCGGCAAGCAGGAGAAGAAATAGGACAGGAAGAAGGAAATGTACTTTTCTGCGTAAAATTTTGGATTTCAGGGTTTTTAGGTTTCAAAATCAAAAATAAGACAATCCTGAACAGGGCATAGGGGACTGAGAGTTCATTTGAGAGGAAAAATCGTTCCGGCTTCTTTTCCGGCCCCGGGAAAGCGATAATAAAGTAAAAATGAACTATTATTCCCCCAGAACGAACAGATCGTCTACCCTCCCCGGTGTTTCTTTGAGTACTTTTATAATTCCAATATGAGGATCAGGTATGATTCGTTACTTTACAAGATCTGTTCAGCTTTGCCTTTTCCAGACACTCCTGCTGATATTGTCTTCCGGACTTCCTGGGTTTACACAACCACCTGATGATCCCATTGATCCGATTGCCTATGCTGCCATGATCGGTACCGGTTTCGATGTAGGCTGGGCCCAGTTCCCGGGGGTTATGAATAATTATACGGAACAGGTCGTGATCGATTATGCATCAGAAGGCTTTACAAACGCCCGGATCCGGACTCATTTCGACCTCAGCCCCGAATTACTGGTGCATCTCGACAGTGTGGTGACCCATTGCCTCCGGCACGGGGTTCTGCCTATCGTAGCCTATGAATCAGAAGAGGCAGAGGAGGATCCAACCAGGACCAATCTGGAAAAAGTAGTCAAATGGTGGGGAGATTTTGCATTTTATTTCCGGAACCACTCGCATAAGCTGGCCTTTAACCTGTTCATTGAGGTCACCCACACCCTGGGCGACCTTCCTCCCGATACCCTGAACCTCTGGTATCAGCATATCATTCCGGCTATCCGGGAAAGCAATCCCGACCGGATCCTGATCCTGCCCCCGCGGGGTGCTTATCCCGAGGGGCTTGGCTCCCTGGTGGTCCCGCCGGAGACAGGATACTACTACATGGCCGAATGGCACGATTATGCCGGCGGACCGACCAAGTTGCTGAGTCCGGATAAGTTGCATAAACGATGGACCACCGGAACAGAGATCGAAAGGGACCAGATCGGGATTTCCATCGAAACAGCCCTGGAATGGACTGTCCAGACAGGCAAGCCCACGTGGATGGGGGCCTGGATGGCAGGAAAACTGAATGAACCGGATTACTATACACCGGAGGAGGAATGTATCTTTGCCACCCATATGGTCAAGGAATTTGCCAGGTATCAGATGCCCTGGTCGACCAATGCCCACCAGCATTTTTATGATGTGTCCACCCTGGAGTGGTTGCCCGGGCGACAGCTTTTGCTGGAAGCCCTCAAAGGGAAATACCTGGAAGAAGCCAACAGGATGTTCCTTTACACCGGCCTGGATTACAACGGAAGGATGAAGCCTGTGGAAATCGGTTTTTATGATTATGATTTCCTAGAACGCTATGACCTGGCTGACCAGATCCGGTCGGCAAAGATCCCTTGGGGATTTGTTCTTGAGACCTTTTCAGATCCCGGATTTACAGGTAATAAGCAGGTAATTACCGGGGATCAGTCCAACCTGGATGGTATTCCCATCGCATCATTTAAATTCAGGGATATTGCTTTTACAGATTATGTGCTCGGAACAGGGAATCCATCCAATGTTACTCAAGGCTATGCCTATCCGAATCCTTTCTGCGGACAATTCCGCCTGATGCTGGAGCCAGGGGAGGAGGTTTCTGTACGTATCTACGACCTGAGGGGAAGATGCCTTTTTATGACCAGTGGCCTCAATGGGACCGATGTGCTTGCCCCCGGCCTGGAAGAGGGTATGTACCTCCTGAAAGTGACCAGCCCGACAGAAGAATGGACGCAATCGATCATTTGTACATAATTTCAAAAAAACAGCATAAATTTATCCATACCATGAAAACCAACCATCTACTTTTAAGCCTTGGACTTACAGGCGCCTTTTCTATGGGCCATGCCCAGGAAAAGCCCAATGTCCTCTTTTTCCTGGTCGATGACCTTGGCTGGAATGACATCTCGGCAAACGGGTCCAAACTATATGAAACACCCCATATCGACGAAGTGATAGGGGAAAGTGTCTATTTCTCCAATGCCTATGCTGCTTATCCCCGCTGTGTGCCCTCCCGCTATGCAATGATCACCGGCCGTCACCCAGCGCGTGACAGCCAGACCGACGGGATCAACCTGGGACTGGAACAGGTCACCCTGGCAGAAGCATTGAAAGATAAGGGATACCAGACCTTCTTTGCAGGGAAATGGCACCTTGGTAAATCAGAGGAATACTGGCCACACCACCAGGGATTCGATGTGAACAAAGGAGGGTGTGATGCGGGCTCCCCGGGTTCCTATTTCTTTCCCTACGGGGATACGAAGTTTGTTGATACAAGCCTTTACGGGCTCGAAGAGGGAAAGGAAGGAGAGTATATCACCGATCGCCTCACCGACGAGACCATTAAATATATCAAAGACCACCGTGAGGGTCCGTTCCTGGTATACCTGGCCCATTATGCCGTGCATACCCCCCTCCAGGCTAAACCGGAACGGGTGGCTTACTACGAGGAAAAGCTTAAGGGACTTCATTTCGAGGGCGAACCCTTTGTCTTCGGGCCGGACGGCCGTGCCAAGATGTGGCAGGACAATGCAGTGTATGCTGCCATGGTCGAGAGCATGGATGAAAGCTTCGGGAAGGTCGTAGCCACCCTTCGGGAACTCGGGATCTATGACAACACCATTATTATCTTCACTTCCGACCATGGGGGACTCTCCAATTCAGGCTTGACCAACAAAAGGGAACTCGCCACGACCAACAAACCTCTGCGGGCTGGGAAAGGCCATATCTATGAAGGCGGGATCAAGGTTCCCATGTTTGTCCGCTGGCCGGGTGTGGCCGATCATCACGCGGTGACCGATGTGGTGATCGACGGCATGGACTACTATCCTTCTATCCTTGAAATGTGCGGTTTGCCGCTGCTTCCGGAACAACATCAAGACGGAGTCAGCTTTGTCCCTGCCCTGAAAGGGGAAAAGATCAATGAAGACAGAAACTTCTACTGGCACCAGACTGCAGCACGCCCGGAAAGCACCGGTGACCACCCCTCATCCGTGATACGTAAGGGAAACTATAAGCTCCATCATTTCCTGGAAGATAAACGCCTCGAACTGTACAACCTGGCCGAGGATCCTTATGAACAGTATAACCTGGCCGAAACCGAACCCGAACGGGCAAAAAGCA
>DQWH01000200.1 GCA_011042635.1 Bacteroidota bacterium
CACCTGACACATCATCGAAAAATTTGCCGGGGTGGGCCGTTTCCAGAAAGAAGCCCTGCAGGTTGGCATTCAGTTCCAGCCAGGGCCTGAGACCGGCCCATCCGATGGCTCCGTGCAAATCGGCAATGTATCCGCATTTTTTGTATAACTGCCCGATCGCATCCAGAATTTCCGGATCGGAATTCAGTGAAAAACCATGTATCCAGGTGGCTATCCGGCTATGATTCCAGGAAAAAAGCGACATGATCCGTTCCACATTGCCGGGATTCCCCACATCCATAGCACTGGCCAGGGTGGAGCGGGCAGGACGGGGCTGGTATTCTCCCGTTTCCAGGTATTCGGGAAATACCCTGTTCACATTGGTAGAGGCCACAAACCTCTCTACCGGCATGCCCGTATACATGGCCATCAACCCTGCCGTCAGGTTACCGAAATTCCCCGAGGGTACTGAAATCACCAGCCCCCTGTCCGGTGAAGGCATGTTCAGCCAGGCATACAGGTAATATACCATCTGGGGCAACAGCCTGCCCACATTGATTGAATTGGCGGTGGTCACCCGGAACTTTTCCTTCAGACCGGGATGCGCCATCGCCTCCTTCACAAGCTTCTGGCAATCGTCAAAAGTGCCGTTCACCTCCAGGGCCAGGATATTCCCCCCCAGGGTAGCGAACTGTTTTTCCTGCAGCGGGCTGACCTTTCCGGAAGGATAGCATACCGCCACACGTATTCCCGGCACACGGAAGAATCCCTGTGCCACGGCACTGCCGGTATCGCCCGAAGTGGCCACCAGCACCAGGGTTTCCTCTCCTTCTTTCCTGGCAAAATGTCCCATGATCCTTGCCAGGAAACGGGCCCCGAAATCCTTGAATGCCAGGGTGGGTCCGTGAAACAGCTCAAGGGTGAAGAGGTTATCGTACAGGTGTACCAGCGGTACGGGAAAGTCAAAGGCATCGCGGCATATCGACAGGCTTTCGTCTTCACCGATATGGCCTTTCATATAGGGAAACAGAATGGCATGCGCCAGTTCATGATAGGGAAGGCTCTGGAAAGACCTCAGATCGTTTTTCTTCCATACGGGAATCCGCTCGGGCATGTACAGGCCACCGTCGGCCGCTATTCCCGACAAAACCGCTTCGCGAAAAGAAACCCGGTCCCTGCCCCGGGTGCTGATAAATCCGATCATACGCTCTGTATTATCCGGGCACCGGGCGCATCCGGTCCGGACACATATATATGACAATTCACTCCGTGTTTATTAAAAGCCTCTTTCATGGCTTTTCCAACTTGCCCGGCCTTCTCCCTTCCTTCACACAAGGCAAATACCGAGGGACCGGCTCCGGAAATGCTGCTGTTCAGGGCACCGGCCCTGAGTGCCGCTTCCTTAACCTCCCGGAACCCTTCAATAAGCGGCGCCCGCTGGGGCTCGATCAGCTGGTCTTCCATACCCCGGCCAATCCATTCCGGGTTCCCGGCATACAGACCGGCCACGAACATCCCCACCCTGCCCCATTGCCGGGCAGCGACGGAAAGCGGGACCTGTTTTTTCAATATGCGGCGGGCATCAGAGGTTTTGACCATCATTTCCGGGTAAACCAGGCACACATAGAGAAATTTCGGAACGGGAACCGGAATCACGCGTGCAGGATTGGCGGGATCGGTCAGGCAGATCCCCCCGAAAAGGCAGGGAGCTACATTGTCGGCATGCCGGCTGCGGCTGGCCGCCTCTTCCCCGTCGAGGCAGAAAGACAGCAATTCCTCCCTGGAAAAAGGGTTTCCCAGGAGCTCGTTGACCGCCACCACAGATGCCACCGCACTGGCGGCACTGGAGCCCATTCCCCCGCCCGGCGGGATTTTCTCCTCGATAACGATCTCCAAACCCTTCACTTCTCTTTTCACCTGGCCGATGAGGTTCACCACCCCCTTTGCAGCAGCATTTCGCAAAGGATTCGGTGGCAGTTCGTAAGGAGTTTTATTGACGAGGCATATGCCAGGCCTTCCCCTGAAACAGGCCGACACCACATCAGCCGGGCCCTCCAGGGCCATACCGAGCACATCATAGCCGCTACCTATATTACCCACGGTGGCGGGAGCAGATACCCTGACCACTCTCTCCTGTTTGAACATTCATGCAAATAATTTCAGATCAATGCATTTTCCTGATATCCCAGCCTCACCAGATCGATCCTGGCCGGATCGGCCGTGCCCAGGCCGAATTTGGTGTCGGCTACCATAATATGTTTGGGCGGAGGATTGATGGGCCGTTCTTCCCCGAAATATTCCCGGCGTTTGGCCTGAATAATGCGCACACCGGTGGCATCAACCGCCACAGGATCGAATCCCACCAGCAACCCGCCATAATTCCAGGTATATTTCCGGTTAAAATGATGGGGTCCCACACCATGGAACAGGGGGGTCAGCATCACCAGGATATTCAGCCGGGTTTTCCCTTTCACCTGCGGATAGAACCAGACAGATGCCAGGTCGGCACAGGAATCGGGGTGCATGTCGGAAGGTCTTCTGGTGAACATGATGTAGTTCTTGATCAGGGTTCCGACCCCTGACCAGGCATGGGTACGCATGGGGCGCACATTGATCAGGGCAGTAGCCCGTTTGAAAACGGGATCGTTGATCACTCCCCGGTCGAGGATACCGATATCCTCCTCCCTGATCCCGATGTCCATGGCATGCCGGCGTATCCCCTGCTCGAGCTCCACGGGAGTGCGCAGGCGGGCCCATACATTGGTTTTTATGCCCAGCACATCGTCTGGGCGAAGGATCTGCAACCAGGCGTCCCGTACCGTCGGTCGTCCCGTAAGTTCCACCACCGCCTCGTCGAGCATCCGGTTGATGATCTCCCCGTCGGTTTCCCCGTTTTCCTTCACCACGCGATGGTTTCTTATCAGAACCACTTTCGAGCGGTTGTTTTCGTTTCCCATCAGCCCGGCAGGCCAGTTCATAAACAGAGCGCCGGCCACTGCCGCTTTTGCCGAATCTTTCAGCAATTTTCTTCTTGAAATGGGTTTTGCCACCATAATGAAATGTATTGGTTATTCGGAAGAAAATATTTCACGGACCATTTCCATGGCAGTTTCCCGGTCGGGCGCCCGAAACACCATGGCCATCCTGGTTCCCTGCCGGTGACCGGCATGCCAGCGGTCACCCTCCTGTTCCGTCAGGGGGGAAGGCTCACCGGCCTTTTCTTCCCAGTATCCCCTCCAGGCAGCCTCAGCTCTTTCCCCGGAAGGGAAATCCATCAGCAGGACATAATAGCTTCCCCGGGGGCTTGTGTAACGGCCCAGGCAACAGTGGGTGTCGTTCTCAATCCCGAAAATATTGCCGTCGGCAATGTAATAATACCTGTTGGCCCAGATATAATGCCTGAAATACACAACACTGCCTTCAACCAACCCCTTGGGAGGCAGGGCGCTTACTATGTCAGGGGCCGCGCCGGAAACAGAGATATGGCTGTCGATATATCCGGCCAGCCAGCGGATCATTTCTTCCGATTCGGAAGTTTCGTATTCCGAAATAACGGAAACATAATACGGGCCTTTCCAGAAAAGCACGGCCCCCGGAAGAATCTGCGAGCCCTGTCCGTATTGGTTTCCTTCTTCTTCCCGGGTCTGTGTATATATCCCATAGGCATTGGCCGGCTCGATCATATCGAATATTTCCACCTGAATAAAGGGTTTACCGGGGCATTCGTACCGCCGGCTGAGCACTTCTCTGAAGCCATATGAAAGATACAGCTCGGCCCCTCCGTTGATATAATCGAATAGATTTTCAGGATAAAAATACCGGTCGGGGTCCGCCGGCTTCCAGTCACCTGCCCGGGGCGGCAGGAATGTATCGGGCCCGTTTTCTGAGGTAAATCCCTGCATAATCACCAGAAGGCTGAAGATAACACATAAATTGATTTTCATAAACTAACCGGTCAATGAATCACACCAGCTATAAATATAAAAAAATAATAAGGCAAACGAAAGACTCCCTCTGTATCTCCCGGAAATAATGCGTATTATTTTCGCTACTCCCGCCTTTTGCGTATTTTTAGACTTGTATCTGCCAAAAGCCCTATTCATTTATGAAGATCAGTGAAAAAGGTATTTTTCTGCTCAGAAACCTGGGGAAAGGGCTGGGCTGGCTGGTTTTACTTCTGCTGGTATTTATTATTCTGAAGAAAAACCTGGGGGAACACAGTCTCGATACCCTGGCACCTGTACTCGACCGGCCGGCTTTGATCCTGCTCATCTATGTGGTTTCGGAAGTGGCCTTCGGAATTATACCCCCGGAAATATTCATGCTGTGGGGACTGAGGACCGGATCACTTCCGGCCTATGCCGGCTGGGTGGGCGTTTTTTCGCTGATTTCCTATGCTGCCGGAATCCTCGGGTATGCCATCGGGTACACCCTTCAAACCACCCGTTTCTTCAGGTATGTGAGGCGATACCGGCTCAGTAAATATGAATCACACCTGCAGAAATACGGCTCCATGCTGGTCATTGTGGCATCCATGACCCCTCTCCCCTTTTCCGCCATCTGTATGCTGGCAGGGTCGGCCAGGTATTCATTCGCCCGTTTCCTTGTCATGGCCCTGGCCCGTTTTGTCCGGTACGGGTTATATGCCTACCTGATATGGGAAGCTAATGTGATGGTACCTGCCTGAGCTTGTCCCTGAATATATCCCTGAATTTCTCCATCTTCGGGCGGACGACCATGCGGCAATAAGACCCACCGGGATTTTTCAGAAAATATTTCTGATGAGATTCTTCAGCCGGATAGAAAGCCGTAAACGGGGATATTTCCGTTACAACAGGCTTTGAAAAGGCGCCCGAACAGTCGAGCTTTTTTTTATACCGTTCAGCCAGATCCCGCTGTTCCTCATTATGCCAGAAGACCACCGGGCTGTACTGGGTACCCGCACCGGCTCCCTGTCGGTTCAGGGTAATGGGATCATGCACCGACCAGAACACCTTGAGCAGTTCGTCATACCCGGTAACCGTCGGGTCATAGGTAAGCTGCACCGCCTCGGCATGGCCTGTACGGCCGGTGGTTACCTCCCGGTACGAAGGATTTTTCACCGTGCCTCCCGAATAACCGGAAACCACCCGTTCAACACCCTTCAGTTCCCGGAAAACGGCTTCCACACACCAGAAGCATCCGGCGCCAAATGTTGCTGTATCCATATTTTCCTGTTTTTCCATACCGGCAGATGATAGGGATGACCCTCCCGCCGTGAATAACGGCCGGCCAGACAGAGCCATTACCAGAAAGATCATTGCTGCCGTTTTCATAACACAACCGTTTACACCTGAAACAACCGGGAACCCGAAAGATTCAAAATTCCCTGATAAACAGGCATTTCCGTTTTGAACAGAAATAAAATTCCGCTCAAAACAGAAAGAGTATGAAGCGAAATATTCACATTTTCTTATTTTACAGCCGTTTTTATCATCATGTACCTGATATGAATATTTCCGTAACCGGGTCCACCGGACATATCGGCAACAACCTTTGCCGAATACTCGCCGGCCTGGGCCATCGCGTGCGGGTTCTGGTAAGGAACGACCACAGGGCGCTGGAGGGTCTGGAATGCGAAAAAGTGTACGGGGATCTTTCCGACCCCTCTTCGCTACAGCCACTCGTGAGCGGAGCCGATGTTGTGTTTCACCTGGCCGCCACCATTGCGGTAAACGGCACCTCGTGGGGAAAACTGGCTGCAGTCAATGTCGGCGGAACACGAAATATAATCAGGGCTGCGCACGAGGCAGGCCATCCCCGGTTGATCCATTTCAGCTCCATCCATGCCCTGGAGCAGAAACCGTATGACATCCCCCTGGATGAAACCCGGGACCTGGCCCTGGACGATCCGATGCCTTACAGCCGCACCAAAGCCAGGGCCGAGCAACTGGTCCTGGAAGCAGCCTCAGAAGGGATGGATGCCCTTGTCCTCAATCCCACCTCGGTCATCGGTCCGCACGATTACAAACCCTCGCTGATGGGAACTTTCCTGTGGAGAGCGGCCCGCAACCGGTTGCCTCTCCTGGTGCCCGGCGGATATGATTTTGTGGATGTGCGCGATGTGGCGCTGGCGGCAGTGGAAGCCATACACCGTGGGAAAAGAGGCGAAAGATACCTGCTGGCGGGCCGGTGGGTTCCGGTAAGGGAACTGGCAAAGCTGGCACAAAAGGCAACACCCGGAACACGGGTGCCGGGATG
>DQWH01000153.1 GCA_011042635.1 Bacteroidota bacterium
CCGTAAGCCCAGTCGGTAGGCAGCATCCAGATAGCGGGCCACATGCCTCTGCCATCCGGAAGCTTGGCCCTCACTTCCACCTTGCCGTACAGCCAGTCGCCTTTCGACTTTGTGCGGAGCCTGGCGGAAGTATATTCAAAACCCTCATACTCTTCCTTCCGGGCAGTAATGGTAAGAACCCCTTCGCTTACCCGTGCATTTTCCAGACGGGCTTCCGTATAATACTGTTCCTCGTTATTGCCCCATCCGGTAGCATTGCCCTCGGTATCGTACCCCCATTTATCCGGATCGGGAAGTCCTTCATACTCGAATTCATCGTTCCATACCAGTTCGTATTCTCCCGTGCCGGGCCTGTCAGGGTAATCATCCTGCCCAGAGGATCTGATACAACCCATCCATATGGGAAATATCATACCCAGGCTGAAAAACAGAATCCACATTTTCTTTTTCATATTTTTTTGTTTTACTGAACAATAAATTCTCCGTGCAGGCCCTGTGATGAATCCGTACCTATCCAGACATCAAATTCACCCGGTTCCACCACTGTTTCCTTCCCGTTAAAGAATGCCAGGTCAGCAGCCCCGAGCACGAATTCCACCACCGCTTTCTCCCCTTTCTTCAGGAATATTCTTTTAAAGCCTTTCAGCTCTTTTACCGGACGGGTAATGGATCCTACCCGGTCTCGCACATAAAGCTGTACCACTTCGTGAGCATCCCGGTTACCCGTATTTTCCACCGTCGCCCTAACGGTGATCAATCCGTCCCGGTCCATCGACCGGCCGGACAATTCCAGATCACTGTATTCGAAAGTAGTATAACTGAGCCCGTATCCGAACGGGAATAGAGGCGTATATCCGTAATCGAGGTGAAACGATCTGTAACCCAGGGATGTTTGCGGATTCTCCACGGGGATGCTGCCGATGGGTGTCCACGTTTCTTCACTGGCGGGCCGGCCCGTATTTTTCCTGTAATAATAGAACGGGATCTGGCCCGCACCTTTCACAAAGGTAACCGGCAGTTTGCCTGAAGGCGATTCCCTTCCGGTAAGCAGATCGGCAATAGCAGGTCCTGCCATGGTACCGCCGTGCCATGCATAAAGCACGGCATCGGCCAGTTGGGTTTCTTCCTCAATAGCCAGGGGTCTTCCGGCCATGACCACCATAACCAGGGGTTTGCCGGTAGCCGCCAGGCGCCGTATCAGTTCAGTCTGTGCGCCGGGCAGGTTGATCTCGCCCCGGCTCTGTCCTTCTCCGGAAAGAATCCATTCTTCACCCGCAAAAAACACGATCACATCCGACCGGGCGGCGGCTCTCAGTGCCGCAGCAAATCCTTCCGTTTTATTATCGCGGCTATATTCAAGGCCGGCAGCAAAATGAACCCGCTCAGGGCCCAGTTCATTCTTCAGCGCCTGCAGCGGGGTAACCGAACGGGAGTCATCCCCGTCAAAACACCAGGTGCCCAGCTGATCCCTGGGAGCATCGGCCAGAGGGCCGATCACCGCAATGCTTTTGATGCCGGGGGGCAGCGGAAGAACCTGATTATCATTCTTCAGCATCACGGTACTCTGCACAGCCACTTTCCGGGCATGTTCAAGATGCGATTCATCCAGGAGGATCTTCTGTGCTTCGGGACGTACATAGGGATTGTCAAAAAGTCCCAGCCGGAACTTGAGCCGCAGGATATCCCGTACGGCATTATCGATCATAGATTCAGTAATGGTTCCTTCTTCAAGCAGTTGTTTTATGTTTGCCGAATAGGTGTTAGTGGCCATTTCCATATCCACCCCGGCTTTAACGGCCTTTGCTGCCGCATCTTTTTCATCGCGGCAATAGCCGTGGTTTATCATTTCCGGCACAGACCCCCAGTCGCTCACTACCATACCCTCAAAACCCCACTCGTTGTGGAGCACATTTTTCAGTAAAAACTCGTTGGCTGTGGCCGGCACGCCGTTCAGGTCGTTGAAAGCGGTCATGATGGTTTGCGCACCGGCATCCACCGCCGCTTTGAAAGGTTTCAGCACAACGTTACGCATAACGGGTTCTGTGATGTAGGTGGTATTGTAATCCCTGCCGGCTTCGGCAAATCCGTATCCCGCAAAATGCTTTGCACAGGCAGCCAGGGCGGTAGGATCGTTCAGGCTGTCGCCCTGTATCCCTTCCACCATGGCTGCAGCCAGTACAGATGCCAGAAAGGGATCTTCCCCGCATCCTTCGGCAATTCTCCCCCATCGGGGATCCCAGGTAATATCGATCATCGGGGCGAAAGTCCACCTGATTCCCATGGAAGATGCCTCAACCGCCGATATCCGGAACGCCTTTTTTACCATGTCCGGGTTCCATGTGGCCGCCATTCCCAGGGGAATGGGAAAAACGGTTTTATATCCGTGGATGACATCCCTGCCAATAAGCAGGGGAATATGCATCCTACTTTCCTCCATAGCAATCCGCTGTATTTCATTCACCTCCTCCATGCCGAAAAAATTCAGCAGCGAACCGCAGCGCCCTTCCCTGACCATTTCTTTCAGCCGCTCGGGAGAACCGGCCATTCCCGGGTCGATCTGCGACATCTGCCCGATTTTTTCCCCGAGGGTCATTTCCGCCATGAGTTTGTCTATTTTCTTCTCATAGGGTTCTGCTTTATTTTCAGTTCTGACACAGGATAGGGTTATACAGGCCAGAAACGCTACCTTAAGAATGCAAAAAGGCATCTTCATATTCATTTTCTGTTTATTGCGTTTGTAAAAAAAACAGGACTGCCGGTTTCCTCCATATACGAACGAAGCCAACAGTCCTGTAAAAAGAGCTTATTTGGTTATCCCCTCCACATGGGGGCCTGATAGTTCATCAAAATAAAAAGAATGGGTGCCGCTTCCATTCCCCGGGTTGCACATGATCCGGATCACATTGTAAAAATCGTGATTAAAATTGGGGTCGGTTACCACATCGGAGGTATAAATATCGCCGGTCCAGTCCCAGCCGGCTCCTACCCCGTTGAAATCAAACTCAGCCAGTTCCCAGGTATTTGATTCCTGGATGGTGTATACCAGGTCGTGTGTACCTGTTTGCCATGCATTGCCTCCCCTGTCGGTATTTTCCAGTTTGAGCAGGATCTGATCGCCTGCCTGGCCGTACACCATGATACTGAATACATGCTGCAACCTCAGATCAAACCGGTACCCCGGATTCAGAAGCATATAAGCGTTAGCCCATTCATTATTGGTTTTTTCATAATAGGCCACCTTGCTGGATTTATTGGGATATATCTTCGACGGATTATCCACAATGGTAACTGAACAATCCTCGCCCAGTACCGGGAAGGTCTGTACCTCACTGAAATCATTGTAAACCACGGCAATATCCAACTGGAAAGGCACATAGGCCGAATTGTTGTTTTCGAAAGTCAGCTCCATGGTTTCCGTCAGCACGCCCAGGCTGGTATTCAGCTTCGCCGTGACGGTGTATGAACCTGCCCTCATAAAGGTATGGTTTACCACATCATCTTTGGTGGCTGTGGTCACCTCGTCGCTGCCATCGCCAAAATTCCAGGTAATGTTCGTCACGCTTTCCCCGGCGGGTATGGAATAGTTGATTACCGAGAATGCCACTTCATTATCTGCTCCCTCCACCACGTTCAGCTCATACGTTATGGTAGGTCTTTCATAACCTTTGGGGATCAGGTAATAATGCCAGTTGATCCCCCCGTATGCATCAATAGCCGTCAGTTCCAGCAAGTTTTCGGTTACCTGGAGGATTTTATACTCATTGTCCCTGGCTCCCACATCGAAGCAGGGGAAAATGGGCGTTTCCGCATTCAGCACCAGGTAATTGATGCCATTTTTCTCGGAAATGGTCCAGGTACCTGTAACGGGAGCAGCATAATCCACATCATAATCATCCTTATTTTCCCGTGGGTTGAGGTAAACAGAAGAAAGAGACGGATCATTTGCCCTGTAATCTTTCACATAACTAACGCCGTGGTTTTCATACACTGCCACGAAATCATTTATCATAAATGTGATCTCATCGTCGTATAATCCGGTACCCGATTTGACCAGGGGTTCTGCCTTCCACCAGACCATGCCGGTAGGATCATCGGCCGGGCCCACACCCAGGTGACCTGTCTGTGTAGAATCCAGCACCCAGGTTTTTCCGTCGGGAGCATCCACTCCACCGCTCAGGTTCACATACACCGGATCGGTGAAAATGGAAAAATCGGTCTCTGTCTGGGTGTACGTTTTGCTGATCGAGGCGGTGCCTCCCCGGGTAACCAGGGTCATTGTAATAGTATATTCCCCTTCGAGAGCATATTTCACTTCGACAGAAGGTCCTGATCCTTTGGTACCGTTTCCGAAATCCCAGTAGGTGATACCTGTAACCGACGATGTATTGGTTACCACAACATGGAATTCATCACTGCCTTCGGTAATGGTAAAGTCGAGCTGGTCTTCGGTCGGAGGATCCCCTATCTCCGGCTTATCCATCATCATCGGTTCACAGGCAATGAAGAACAGGAAGACAGCCAGGATACCGGCCGGTTTGATATGATTGATTATTCTTTTCATGGTATTTCCTTTTTGTTGGGTTTTACAGCCTTTTTATTGATATGCAGGAACCATCTGTTGCAGCATTCCTTCATTGGTGTTCCTGATCTCGCTGGCCGGGATCGGGAACATTCCCCAGGTATTACCCTCGAAGGTACGTCCAGTAAAGTCTTCCGGGTTAGGAATACCGGAAGGCAGGTCAAAGCTTGCATTGATCATGGTTTCGGCATAATCGAGTCCGCGCCGCAGAAGGTCCCATTTTCTCAGGCCTTCCCCGCCAAACTCAACCCGTCTTTCGTGATAGATATCATCGAGATCGATGGAGGAAAGAGCGGCTTCTTCTCCCAAGGCCCGGGTCCGCACCCGGTTGAAATAGGTAAGGGCTTTGCCCGGGTTTTCATCCAGCCACAGCTCGGCTGCCATCAGGAGTACATCGGCCAGGCGTATATCCATGAAATTACGCGGGAAATTATGGTTGGGATCACCGCCCGAACCCATATAATCTTTTCGGGCCATATATTTTCTGTTAAAATAACCCGTATTCATAAAGGCTCTTGTGTAATTGGTCAGCTCAGCCTCCGCATCATACAGGGTAACCTCCTTTCTGGGGTCTCCCGGTTCGAATTCATCGGCCAGGCCCCAGGAGGGAACGGCAAACGACCAGCCCGGGAAAACGGTAGGATCCCCTTCGGGGTTACGAACACTCAACCACACACTGGCAAAATTCCCGTTAATATTCCAGCCTCCCCAGTCGCCTGACTTGGCTTTTTCCGAATACTGCATTTCCAGAATCGATTCGCTGTTGTTCTGGTTATCCCAGCTGAACAGCCAGGCATAATCATCCACCAGCGAATAGCGTTGTTCCGTAATGATCTCATCCAGGGCTGTCTGCACATAGGCTTTAGTGATGACGGTATTTCCGTCGCTCCATTGTTCGGCTGTGAGTCCGAGCCCGGATATAGCACTCATTCCGGTATGATAGAGGTATATGCGGGCCATCAGAGCCTGCACCGCCCCCCGGGTAACACGACCGGCATCAGCCGGTGTAAAATCTTCCATCACCACATCAACGGCATCCAGCAGGTCGGCGGCTATTTGCGTAAAAATCTCATCAGGAGTGCTTTGAGGCACATTTTTATAATCCTCCACATCGGGGTACACTTCGGTAATCAGAGGCACCCAGCCGAAATGCCGCACCAGATCCCAGTAGAGATAAGCACGGAGAAATTTGACTTCCCCTTCATACATTTCCTTCAGGCCGTCTGTAACCCATTCTATCTGGTCCTGTTTCTGGAGGTAAAGGTTGGCTCTGTATATTCCCGAATAGCAACGGTTCCACAGATCGCTCGACGAGTTGTTCTCGGGTTCCATGGCAAATGATTCCATGTCCTGCCACTGACTCATATCACTGGCATCGGAACCACCGCAGAAAGCATCATCGGAATAAATATCCGACATGACCGGCACAAACTGCCAGTTCTGCAATGCATACGCATCGTAAACGGCTGTCAGGGCCAGGAATGCCTGTTCTTCGGTCTTGTAATAGTTTGCCTCGACCTGACCCGTTTTCGGCTCAAGTTCCAG
>DQWH01000017.1 GCA_011042635.1 Bacteroidota bacterium
AAGCAGATTTTGAGGTAGTGGATATCTGATAACCCGGGGTCATCCGGTCTGTTCAGGTATCCTTTTCATTAACTCCAGCAGAAGGTTCCAGAATTTTTCCACGGTATGGATATTGATCCTTTCGTCGGGGGTATGGGCCCCTTTGATGGTAGGCCCGAATGAGATCATATCCAGGTCGGGATATTTCTGCAGGAACAGTCCGCATTCCAGGCCGGCATGGATAGCCCTCACGACGGGTTTTTTACCGAAAAGATCGATATACCCCTGGGTGGTGATTCTGACAATTTCCGAATCCGGGTCGGGTTTCCATCCCGGATAACCTCCCGCATGTTCCACCTGTCCGCCAGCCAGTTCAAAAGCGCAACGGATTTTCTGTGAGAGGTCTTTCCTGGCCGAATCTACCGAACTGCGCTGGCTCGTGGTGACCAGGATATTTCCGTTTCCGTTCTGTTTGATAGAAGCCAGATTGGTGGATGATTCCACCAGTCCGGGTATATCCTGGCTCCAGGCATACACACCGTGGGGGCAGGCATAGAGGGCCTTCACCAGGTTGTCCTGGAATGTACGGGTGAACATGCGCGGCGGTTTGGAAACCGGTTCGACCATGAGTTTCAGGTTGGGTTCGGTAACCCGGTATTCCGCCCGCACGGTCTTTTCATACTCTTCCAGGTGTTTGATCAGGTCTTCGCGCCGATCCCGCGGAACCACCAGCAGGGCCTGCCCTTCTCTGGGAATGGCATTGCGCATGTTGCCTCCCTCGAATGAGCACAGGCGAAGGTCGTACTGACGGCTTTCTTCCCAGAAAAACCGGTTCAGCAATCTTACCGAATTTCCCAGTCCCTTATGTATTTCATCCCCTGAATGGCCTCCTTTCAACCCGTTGAGGGTGATACGGAAAGCCATATAATGGCCGGGAATTTCTTCAAAGGACGGGGAAAAACGGGCCAGGGTATCGATCCCTCCGGCACAACCTATGAAGAGTTCTCCTTCGTCTTCCGAATCCAGGTTGATCAGGATTTTTCCCGTGAAGAAACCCGGCTGCAGTCCGAACGCGCCAGTCATGCCCGACTCTTCATCAACGGTAAACAGGCATTCGAGCGGCCCGTGTTGAATAGTTTCCGATTCCAGGATAGCCAGCTGGGCAGCCATACCGATGCCGTCGTCCGCACCCAGGGTGGTACCTTGCGCCGTTACCCATTCATTTTCATTATCCAGCACGGGTTGTATCGGATCTTTTTCAAAATCATGATCCACTTCACCCAGTTTTTCACCAACCATATCCACATGACTCTGGAGCACCAGCACTTTCCGGTTTTCATACCCGGGAGAGGCGGGTTTCGTGATGAGTATGTTACCTGTCGAATCTTTTTTCCAGGACAAACCGTGATTCTCGGCAAATTGGATCAGGTGTGCAAGTATCTTTTCTTCTTTTTTTGAAGGCCTGGGAATCTTACATATCTTCTCAAAGTGGCTCCAAACTTCCGTTGGCTTCAAACTTCCATTCATGGAAATATCCTCCTCATTTTGGCAGGTTTTTGCAATAAAAATGCAAAGGTATGAAAATAATCCACCTTTTGATGGTTAAAAATGTGTTGTACAGTATTGTGTGGGAAAATGGTTAAATATGTAAATTAGTTCCCTGAATCAAATTTATTTCCACCATGGCAAAACGAACCATTGTTAAGATGCCGGGCGACGGCATTGGAAAAATTGTACTGGAAGAAGCGATCAGGGTGCTGGAGGCTGCCGGTTTCCTGGCCGATTATGTGGAAGGAGATATAGGCTGGGAATTCTGGTGCGGGGAAGGCAATCCGTTGCCAGACCGGACCCTTGAGCTGATCGAGAAGCATAAGATCGGTCTTTTCGGAGCCATTACCTCCAAACCCAAGGATGAAGCAGTGGCAGAACTGGATCCCGCCCTGAGGGACAAAGGCCTGGTCTATTCAAGTCCCATTGTGGGATTGCGACAGCATTTCAACCTGGATATCTGTGTCAGACCCTGTCATACCTATCCGGGCAATCCGTTGAACTTTATCCGTCGCGGACCCACGGGAGAACCGGAAGAACCCGTGGTGGATGTGGTTATTTTCCGGCAGAATACAGAAGGATTGTATGGAGGGGTGGAGTGGAGCAATCCGCCTGACCAGGTATACGAAGCTCTGAAAACACATGCCAAATTTGTTAAGAATTTCGGTCATGTTCCCCGTGAGGAACTGTCGGTATCGACCCGTATTTTTTCGAAGAAAGCCACCTACAGGATCCTCGATGCAGCTTTTGCCTATGCCCGTGAAAACGGCTACCGTTCGGTGACTCTGTGTGAAAAACCCAATGTGATCAGGGAAACCTCGGGCATGATGTACAAAATGGCCCGGGAGATCAGGCAAAATAAGTATCCCGACATCGAACTGTGGAACACCAACATCGATGCCCAGATGATGTGGCTTACCAAAAATCCCGAGGATTACGGAGTGATCGTGGCCGGGAATATGTTCGGCGATATCGTATCCGACGCTTTTGCCGGACTGATCGGCGGACTGGGATTTGCCTGCAGCGCCCAGTTTTCGGCCGACGGGGTTGGAGTATTCGAACCTACCCACGGATCCGCTCCCAAATATGCCGGGTACGAGGTGTCCATTGTCAATCCCGTGGCTATGATCGAAGCGGCCTGTATGATGCTAGACTTCATCGGGGAGAAGGAAACCGCCGGTCGCATCAGAAAAGCCATTGCCGACGTGATCCTGGAAGGGAACGTAAGAACCTACGACATGATGAAACTGCCGGGTGCTCCTTCGGTTATTGAGAATGGAGCCGCCAGTACCCGGCAGATGACCGATGCCATTATTGAAAAACTAAATTCTGCGTGACATGAAGAAAGAAATCCTGGAACTATGGCCCGAACTGGAATGGATAGAAGATGTCAGTCTGAGGGAAAAAACCGCCCGTACCTGGGAAAAGGCCCTGGAAAAAAGTGTACTGTCGGCCGATGATCTTCGGCGCATACCTTTTACCCTCCTGTGCGGTCCCGATCTGAAAGTGAGCTTCATGGACCACAAAAGGGCCGTGGTACACATTGCCCGGGAGGCAGGACGGAAGGTTCGGGAATTTTTCGGCGAGGAATTGCCGGTGAATATGGATGTGCTGATTGCCGGAGCTATTCTGGCCGATGTGGGTAAGCTGCTCGAATACGAGCTGGATGAGAACGGGAATTCTGTTCAGGGGAAGTACGGCCGGTATTTGCGCCATCCCTTCTCGGGAGTTTCCCTGGCCGAATCCTGTGGTGTACCGGCCGAAGTGTGCCATATCATAGCCGCCCATGCCCATGAAGGTGACCTGGTGAAGAGAAGCACGGAGGCGTATATCGTACACCATGCCGATTTCATGACCTTTCTTCCTTTCAAGGACCGGAAGAAGTAAACCGCGGGAGGCATACGATAACAGGCGGGAGGCGGCCGGCGTGCTTTCCGCCTGTTTCTTTTTATGTCGGATATTATTTTTAATTTTACCCTTCGAAACCCTGCTTCCACCCTCATGATTACCTTCGAGCTTATCCTGGTGTTTACGGTAATCGTTTTTATCCTCGTATCTCTGTACAAAGAGCTGCTGGGAGCTTCCTTTACCTTTATGGTGGCAGTGGTTACCCTGGGCTTTTTCGGTGTGTTAACCCCCAGGGAAATGCTCAGCGGATTTGCCAATGAACAGATCGCTGTGATAATCATGCTGCTGCTACTGGGGGATATTATAAGGAAAACCCCGGTGATTGAGATCATTTTCGACAAGCTATTCCGTAAGGCCAGAAGCTACAAAGGCTTTATGCGAAGGATGATCCTGCTGGTGTCGGGGTTCTCCGCCCTGCTGAACAATACCCCTCTGGTGGCAGTGATGATGCCTTACATGAATACCTGGTGCAAACGCAATAATATCTCGCCCAGCAAATTGCTGATGCCGCTTTCGTTTGCCGCCATTTTGGGAGGGTGCGTGACCCTGATCGGAACATCCACTAACCTTATTGTTAACGGATTGCTCATTGACCAGGAAATCATCCCTGATCTGGCCCCTCTGAGGATCTTTGATTTTGCGTGGGTGGGCGTGCCCATGGCGGTCATCGGCTTTTTCTATCTCTATATATTCGGGGAAAAACTTCTTCCATCGCGTCCCGAACTGCTGGAAGAGTTTACCGGCCAACACCGGACATACCTGGTGGAAACGGTGGTAAGGCCCGGCTCCTCCCTGGTGGGAAAGACCATTGAAGAATCGGGCTTGAGAAACATCAAAGACCTTCACCTGGTGGAAATTGTGAGAAAAGGGAAACACATGTTCGTGGTGTCGAATTCCATGGTGATCGAAGAGGAAGATATGCTGGTATTTGCGGGGGATAAGGGTCTGGTGGCCGATCTGATGAAGAATAACATGGGGCTGACCCTGCCGTCGGTAGGGATGCTAAGCCGGAAAAAACACACGGAAGTGGTGGAAATCGTGATATCCCATAACTCCAATCTCATTAACAAGAGTCTCAGGGAGGTGAATTTCCGCGCGCAGTACGATGCAGCAGTCATTGCCATTCACCGGAATGAGGAAAGGATCACTTCCACTCTGCGTGATGTCAGGCTCAAGGCAGGCGATGTGCTTCTGTTGTTCGGGGGAAGTGATTTTCTGAGCCGGGCATACAATACACAGGATTTTTATTTTATTTCCACTGTGAAGCAGTTTGAAAAACTGGAAGATTACAAGGTTGTGATCCTGCTGGGCGGGTTGATCACAGCCATCATCCTTTCGGCCCTGAATGTGATTTCGCTGTTCATGGGACTGCTGATCCTGCTGCTTCTTTCCCTGGCCCTGAAGATGTCCAATCCCAAAGACCTGCCCAAGGCCATTGATTACGATCTGGCCCTGATCATTGTGATGTCGCTGGCCCTGGGCACGGCCATGATCAAATCAGGGGCGGCTTCCCTGGTAGCCGATATGTTTATTGCGGTATTCACACCTCTGGGGAATGTGGGGGTGCTGTTTGGTATTTACCTGGTAACCACTATTCTGGCGGCCCTCATTACCAATAAGGCGGCTGTGGCACTCATTTTCCCCATATCACTCACCATATCCGTGGAACTGGGTCTGGACCCGTTCCCTTTTGTACTGGTAGTGGCGTATGCTTCCGCAGCCAATTTCATGACGCCCCACGGATATCAGACCAACCTGATGGTATATGGACCCGGCGGATATACCTACCGCGATTTCTTCCGTGTGGGAGCACCCCTTACGTTTCTGTACATGGTGGTTACGGTCACTATTCTGAGCCTGATCTATTTTTAATAAGATGATTGCGGTTACACCCGATATATATGCAGACCCTGCCCTGCCGGCTGCCGTGGAAGCCGGAGAAGAGATCATGCGGGTGCTGGAGGAACCGGGATTGCTGGTCAGGGAAAAAGCCGATCTGAGCCCGGTAACGGAAGCCGATATGCGTGCCCACCGCGTGATCACTTCAAAGCTGCTGGATACCGGTATTCCGGTTTTGAGTGAGGAGGGACGTGTTACTCCCTATGAAGAACGCAGAAAGTGGGAATATTACTGGCTTGTGGATCCTCTTGACGGGACCCGTGAATTTATTGACGGTACCGGTGAGTTTACGGTGAACATTGCCCTGATCGGAGGCGGGGAGCCCGTTTTTGGTGTGATCTATGTTCCCGTGAGCCGGGAAATGTTTTTTACGGGAAACGCTGGGAAGCTTTTCTTCCTGCAGGTCCCGGAAGGATGCAGGGATGCGGGGGTGATGGAGCGGCAGGCGGCAGAGGTAAAGCCTCGGGGACAAAATCCGGGAACCCCCCTGCGGGTGGTAGCCAGCCGCAGCCATCTGAACGAGGAAACCCGCACATTTATCGCACTGCTGAAAAAAGAACATCCCGACCTGCTGACCGTGTCGAGGGGGAGTTCCATAAAGTTCTGTATGATGGCACGGGGCGAGGCTGATCTGTATCCGCGGCTGGGAAAAACCATGGAATGGGATACGGCGGCAGGCCAGGCGATTGCCCGGGCGGCGGGTTGCCGTGTGTTGCGGATGGCCGATCACCGGCCTTTGCGCTACAATAAAGT
>DQWH01000093.1 GCA_011042635.1 Bacteroidota bacterium
AAGCATCTGATAATGTTGGCCCAAACATCCTGATTTGCATTGCCGACGATGTATCATATCCCCACATGGGGGAGGATTGCCGGCGGGTGAATACCCAGGGTTTGACCGGATGGCCCGGTAAGGTCAGCATTTCACCAATGTCTTTACGCCGAATACGAAATGCGGTCCTTCCCGTGCCTGTATTCTTACCGGAAGAAACTCCTGGCAAGTGGAGGAAGTGTGGATAGACTTTCGATTGGTAGGGAGTGGTTGTATGATGGATCTTATTATCTAAAAAAAAGTTAAAAACGCTGCAATTTCATTGCAGCTGCTTAAGTTTCTATAAACTTATTACTTTTACTGTATGGTCGAATACAGGAAGGGTAGTTATAGCATGAGTAATTTGACAGCCCATATAGTATGGGTGACGAAATATCGCTATCCTGTTTTGCAAGGCGATATCCAGCAACGTACACGGGATTGAGTTTAACTTAGAAACCCACGTCCTTTGGGCGTGGTGGTTTTATTTAAGGGGACTATGCACAGGACATAAATATATTTTCGCCAATTCAATAAATCACATTCTTTAAAGAGATAAAACCAAAATTTCAGAATATGAAAAAAATAGAATGTTTAATGCTCATGTGTTTTACCATTGCTGGAACGATGAATTCCTGCAATACAATGCATTCTGGAGAATCTTCAATTCCTGAAAAAGTAAGTATGACCAAAACCGAATTACTGGATAAGATCAAAGGTGGTTGGGCAGGTCAGACATTGGGAGTAACATACGGCGGACCTACGGAATTTCGCTATAATACAAGGATAATTCCTGATAGCATAGATATCCCCTGGCCTGCCACAGGGTATTGCAAGTCATGGTTTGAAAGCAAGCAAAAGTCTGGTTTATACGATGATATTTATATGGATCTGACCTTTGTGAATGTTTTTGAGAAATACGGACTTGATACTCCGGCAGATAGTTTTGCCATTGCTTTTGCTACTGCCGACTATCCTCTCTGGCATGCCAACCAGGCTGCCCGTTACAATATTTTAAACGGGATTATGCCTCCGAAGTCAGGGTACTGGAAAAATAATCCGCATGCCGACGACATTGATTTTCAGATTGAATCCGATTTTGCCGGCCTGATGTCCCCTGGGATGCCACAGACTGCAGCAGGGATAACCGACAGGATAGGACACATCATGAACTATGGTGACGGATGGTATGGCGGGGTGTATGTGGCTGCTATGTATTCCCTGGCTTTTGTCACCGATGACATTGACTTTATTGTAAGGGAAGCCCTGAAAATGGTCCCTGAACAAAGTGATTTTTATCTCTTTATGAAGGACGTGATTGCCTGGTCGGAAGAAAATGAGGACTGGAAGATAACCTGGCAGCTGATTGAAGACAAATGGGGTCATGATGTTACCTGTCCACAGGGATATATGACCCCATTCAACATTGAAGCAAAGATGAATTGCGCTTATATTTTGATGGGGTTGTTATACGGAGAGGGTGACATGGGCAGAACGGTGGATATTTCTACCCGTTGCGGTAAAGATTCAGACTGCAACCCCTCCAATGCGGCCGGGATCCTTGGAACTGCACTCGGATACAGCAATATCCCCGATTACTGGCTGAATAATGTCAGGGAGGTTGAGGATGTTACCTTTCCATATACGAATCTGACACTTAGTAATATATATGAGCTCGGCCTGAAACATTCTCTTGAACTCATTGAGAAAAACGGCGGAGAAATAAAGGGTGATAAGGTAACCATCAAATACCAACAGCCTTCCCCTGTAAGGTTTGAAAAAAGCTATGAGGGAATCAAACCTGTGAGACGTGAAAACATAGGTGTTACGATGACCGCGGAAGGGTTTAGCTATGATTTTTCCGGAACCGGCATCCTGGTTTCGGCCCAGTATCCCGGCCGTCGCCAGTCTACGGGTGATTATGTGGCTCTTGTGGATGTTTTTATTGACGGGGAAAAGGTGGAGCAGGTTAAATTTCCGGCCGATTTTATGGTCAGGAAACTCGATTTGTACTGGAACTTTGATCTTCCTGAAGGAGAGCATACCATTGAATTCAAGTTGCTTAATCCTGATCCGGACCAAGTATTCAGCCTGAATTATATAGTTGTTTACCAGACAACAGCGAGTTGATTTCATAATAAAATAAAATTCTGATAATTCCTTCCGGGGCTGAAAGCGTTTATGGCCCCGGGAGCATTATTTCAATAAAGGAGAATTATTATGAAGTGGAATGAAAAATCCGGGGTGCTGGCAGCACTTGGCTTAACCTCAGGTCTGATGTCCCTTCATGCCGGGGTACCCGGAAGCAATACTGGCCTAAGGACTGAAAAACGACCCAATGTAATTCTAGTGATGACCGATGACCAGGGCTATGGTGAATTATCCTGCCATGGAAATCCTGTACTGCAGACTCCCGAACTTGACAGGTTGTACAGGCAGAGTATCCGGTTATCTGACTTCCATGTAGCTCCCATGTGTGCCCCTACCCGTGGGCAATTGATTACAGGTCTGGATGCTGCCCGAAACGGAACGGTCAATGTCAGCAGCGGCCGTACGCTGTTGAGACCGGAAATTCCTACCATGGCCGACATATTTGCTGACCAGGGGTATAAAACGGGGATTTTCGGCAAGTGGCATCTGGGCGACAATTTTCCTTTCAGGCCGGAGGACCGGGGGTTTCAGGAAACCATATGGTTTCCTTCTTCCCACATCCATTCTGTGCCCGATTTCTGGGGCAATGATTATTTCGACGACACTTATATTCACAACGGTAAGAGGCAGTCATACGAAGGCTACTGCACGGATATATTTTTCAACTCTGCCATGGATTTCATGAAACAGAGTATGAAGGAAGGGAAACCTTTCCTGGTATACCTGCCCACGAATACCCCACACGTTCCTCTCATTGCCCCGGAGAAAGACATCAGGGAAATGGAGCAGGCTTTTGCAGATTCCCCTTTCTCTGATATGGAGGAGAATCTGAAAACCAGGCTGATAAAATACATGGCCATGATCAGGAATATTGACTGGAATATGGGCCGACTGATGGAATTTCTGAAAAAGGAAGGGCTGGAAAAAAATACCATTCTGATTTTCACCACCGATAACGGAAGTACCCAGGGCCCGCGGTACTACAATGCCGGTATGAGAGGTATGAAAACCGAGTTGTATGAAGGCGGTCACAGGGTTCCTTTCTTTATCCGCTGGCCGGGCGGAAACCTGGGCAAACCAAGAGATGTGGACGGCCTTACACAGGTACAGGATGTGCTGCCCACCCTGCTCGATTTGTGCAACCTGGAAGCTCCTGCCGGGGTTGCCTTTGACGGTGTAAGCCTGGCCCCGGTTCTTCGGGGAGAGCAGGAAGTGGACAAAGAAAGGATGCTGGTGATCAACTACAGTCGCATGCCGATGGGATTTGATTATCCTTCACCCCATGCACCTTCACACATGACCAAGGAAGGTGCGGGTGTGCTCTGGAAAAGCTGGAGACTGCTTGAAGACAGGGAACTCTACAACCTGGAGGAGGATCCCCTGCAGGAAAACAATGTCATTGAACAATATCCCGAAGTGGTGAAGTATATGCGGGCCACACTGGATAACTGGTGGGAGGAGGTAAAACATGGTGCCAGTGATATCCAGCGTGTGGTCATCGGCAGTGATGCTGAGAATCCCATGATGCTTACCGCCTGTGAATGGCTGGATGTGTTTGTTGATCAGCAGTATCAGGTTAACAGGGGTGTGAGAAAGAATAGTTACTGGGAACTGATGGTTGACAGGCCCGGTATTTACGAATTTGAGTTCAGGCGCTGGCCGCGTGAACTGGATATACCACTGGATGAAACCGTTCCCGGCGGAAAGGCACTTCCCATTGCTGCTGCCCGGATTTTCATCTCCGGGGTGAGGCATGTGGAAGTGAAGGTCCCTTTTGCCTTTGAAGGGGAAAGGAAGAGGGTGAAACCCGGCGACAAATCGGTAGTATTTACCGTTCCCCTGGAAGCCGGGCCTGTTGCCCTGCACGGCTGGTTTGACGACAGGGATGGGGAAACCCTCTGCGGACCTTATTATGTTTATGTTAACAGAATTGAAGAAAACTAAAAAACGTGTTCATACAATACACCTCGAAAAATCAGCATCATGAAAAAAAACAAGAATAGTTCATTACGATCAGGGCTGGGCATGGCCGGATTGGCATCCCTGGCTCTTCTGGGAGGATGTTCAGAAGGTCCGGCTGAGAAGCCAAATGTGGTATTTTTCCTAGTGGACGACCTTGGCTGGACCGATGTGGGATGTTTTGGCAGCAGTTTTTACGAAACACCCAATATTGACCGGCTGGCAGAGGAAGGTATGAAATTTACAAATGCCTATGCTGCGTGTCATGTTTCCTCCCCCACCAGAGCGAGTATTCTTACCGGGAAGTATCCAGCTACCCTACAACTGACTGACTGGCTTCCGGGAAGACGTGAATTCCCATTTCAGAAGTTTTTAAATGCTGAGAAACTACAGCATCTGCCTTATGAAGAGATTACTCTTGCTGAAGCATTGAAGCAGGAGGGATATGTCACAGGAATATACGGCAAATGGCATCTGGGAGAAGATCCTTCTAAACCCGAAGCCCACGGATTTGATGTGCATATTCCTCAGAATTGGGCAAAGGGATGGCCCAACGGGGGGTATCACTACCCATTCAAGCTGGATGGTATTCCGGGTAAAAAAGGAGATTACCTGACAGATAACCTGACCGACGAAGCACTCAAATTCATTGAGGAAAACAGGGACCAGCCATTTTTTCTGTATTTCTCTCATTTTGCCGTGCATGATCCAATTCAGGGACGGCCTGACCTGGTTGAAAAATACAGGAAGAAGCTGGAACAGATGCCGCCTGCAGAAGGCCCGGCTTTCATTCTCGAAGGAAATCCCGACGGTGAAAATCCTCCTGATGCAGAGGAGGCTCTGAAGCTGCTGGAGGAAGAGGAGTACCAGGGATACAGCCAGTTGCCCAGACAGACCGTTAAAATCAAGCAGCGGCAGGATAATGTTGAATTTGCCGGGATGGTTGAAAGCATGGATGAAAGCCTGGGAAGGGTGCTGAACAAACTGAAGGAATTGGGACTGGAAGACAATACCATTGTTGTATTCTTTTCCGACAATGGGGGGATGGCCGCGGCCAATTTCGGAAATCCGAAAAGGGTAGTGACCGAGGAGATGCTTGACAGGGCCTTTTCAACTGCCAACCTTCCCCTCAGGGGTGCCAAAGGCTGGTTGTACGAGGGAGGCATCAGGGTACCCATGATTGTTAAATGGCCGGGTCACACAGAAAAAGGATCTGTTTGCGAGGAACCTGTCATAAGCGTGGATTTTTTCCCCACAATAATGGAAATGGTCGGCGCAGGTGTTCCTTCCGGACATGAAGTGGAAGGGGTAAGTCTTACCTCTCTGCTGGAAGGTGGAGAAGCCCCTGAAAGAGAAGCTATTTACTGGCATTTTCCGCATTACAGCAATCACGGTATGCAAAGTCCAGGCGGAGCCATACGCAAGGGGGATTACAAGTTGCTGGAATATTTTGAAAATAATACCGTCCAATTGTTCAATCTGAAAGAAGATATCGGTGAGCAGCACGACCTTTCCGCAACTCATCCCGAAAAGGTTGAAGAACTCCGGAACCTGTTGCACGCATGGAGGGAGAAAGTCAATGCAAGCATGCCAGAACCTAATCCTGATTTCGTTCCGGAGTTTTAATCCCATACGGATAACCGGGAGAAAAATCTTCCATGAAAGGTTCCCGGTCTTTAAAAATGCAGGAAAGGGCCTGTAAGCACGGGCCCTTTCCATTCCAGGTACAAATATCAAATCATATCCATCCTGTTGCAACCTAAACAAACAAGTTTCATAACGAAGTTGATACAATTACCATCTAAAGTTTCGCAGTTTAGTAAGACGTAGAAGCCCACCGTCTTTGACGATGGTTATGCAGGTTTGGTTAAGCCGTTGATTTGCCACCCTTGCTTTATGGGCAAGTATCTAAAATTGACACATATTGTTTATAAGTGCGG
>DQWH01000111.1 GCA_011042635.1 Bacteroidota bacterium
AGAGAATGGCTGCATCGGCTGTCTCCAAATCTTCTACATAGGCATCCAGGCTGATCGTGGCAAAGTTCCCCCCTTCGGTAATTTCCTGGTCGGGAATATCGCCTACTACCGGGGGGCCGTTGACCGGACCCGTATATTCACTAAAAGTTTCTGTTCCGGGACCGTCTTTCCCGTCATCCGGAACCACTCCGAAACGGATATATTTACTCTGATCTGCGGATGCCAGGGTATACGTCAGGGCAACAGCTCCGTCAATGGCTGCTTCATTGGTACCTGAAATATCATCGGCCCGGTACCACTGATAGGTCGAGCCCGATTCAGGGTCGCCGTCATCATCGTTGTATTGGTAATCTGCTATAAGATTATCGCCAACGTTGATATTTCCTGTTACAGTCACATCCGTAGCATACGGAGTTGTCTGAGACAGCATATTTCCTCCGAAAGCCGCCAGGAATGCAACTGCCACGAATCTGATTTGAATATTCATTATGGAAGGGTAAGGGGGTTGTCAACATGGCACTCATTTATAGAAACAGGGTTAAAAGTCCAAGTACAGAACCATTTACAAACTGATTGTTAAACAGAATGAATAATTCTGAGTCTGAAAACAAATCCATCGCCAGAGTTTCCTGCCGGGAATCCGCACCCCACTGCCAGGTACGTAAATTTTCACCATCTCTTCCCAGCTGCATAAGAAAAATATTTTCCTCACTGGTATTACCGGAACTACCTGTCAGGAAAAGCTTCTCTCCATAGGGTTCAAGGCCTACCATAACGGATGATTCACCCACCGCATATTCCTTCTGGAAAATCATGGTACTGTATATATCAAAACCAAACCGGTAAAGTAGGATGCTGGAGTGTGTATTGTAGGTAATGTTTCCGGCCAGAAAAAATCCGTCGTTTACCACAATAATCTCCAATCCGTTTTCCTTTTCCATTCCTCCCAGTATACGGTTTACCGGGCCTTTCCCCATGCTATTGGTTTTTATGAGAAAAAAATTGTCATCAGCCTGTCCGGCCAGTGACTGCCGGGTTGTACCCAGTATCAGCAGGCTGCCATCGGTCAGTTCTTCCACGTCGTTTGCAAAATCGTCACCCTGATATCCTAATGATTCACTCCACAGGCTGTCACCCAGAGCATTCAGCTTCAACAACCATACATCACGGGCCCTGTTCCCTTCTTCGTCCATCACCATGCCGTTTGCATCATTACTACCGGTAATAATAAAACCCCGGTCAGCGGTTTGTTCAATATCATGGCCGATCTGGTTTCCGGGTCCCCCTACCTGCGTCTGCCAGAATAATGTCCCTGCTTCATTGATAAGCGAAACAGTAATATCCTGATGAATCTGCCCCAGAGCATTCGTGTCGCTCACCATGCCAAGAACCACCACCGCTCCTCCTGAGAGACTTTTCACTCTGACAGCTCTGTGATCCAGTCCCAGTTCCATCACCTGGGTCCACTTTACCAATCCGGATGATGTCACTCTGGCAATCACCAGATCGTTTGCCTCTGCCCCAGAAGCAGGGGAAGCAGCCCGCCTCTGCGATCCGGCAATCAACAGATCTTCCCCTGAGATACAATGGATATCCGCCCCGGCATCCATTTCTTCTATACGTAGGAACAAGAGGGATTCAACAGGATCAGGATTCCCAAAGTAAGCCTTTTCGCACCCCGCAAAAACCACTATGAATAAGCTCCACAGGATCATCTTCCATTTTCGGAAGGAAAGTAAATTTATAGAAGAAAAAAGGATCATCTGGGTCTGATTTTGTTAAAATACAGCCGGTATCCGATCATTACGGAAGCCTGGCCTAATTTGAACCGGTCGTTATCGTACAGATAGTTCCACAACATGTTATTGTTGAACGAACCGGTTAATTCTTCGGTGGAAATGCTCTCGGGAACACTGAAAAAATTGGAGATTCCCTGAATATACCTGAGTTCTATAAAAAAACAGCTTTTTTTCTGCATAATTTTTACTCCGCCCCCCAGCAATGCAGCCGATGCCACAGTATACCTGTCATGGGTAACATCTATATCCGTTTCCTGAAAGCGGGTTCCTTCCGATGAATAGAGATCAATGCTGGCTGTTGATTTTATTCTGTAAGAAATATGGCTTCCGAACACCAGGTATGGCTGTACCCTCTTTTGACTGAAATGATATGAAAAATACAACGGGAAATCCACGGCGGTATAATTTTCCTTATAGGAAAGGTCGGCAGTTTCATTACCCAGATCAATGGTTCGTTCGTTCCTGATCAGGGTACTACCATACATCACATCCAGCGACAGATCCATATGCCGGGAAAGGAAAAGGTGTACACTGATCCCTGTACGGTATGAGAACGACTCATAGGGATAACTGTCTTCCGGGAGCATATCATGGGAATAGCCTGAAGATGGATTCATGAAGGTTGGGAAGGGATAATGCGTTCCAGCCTGAAACCCGACACTTATAAATCTTTTATTTTCAAAAGATTCAAAAAGCGAAACAAACCTGGGAGAATCGGTAGAATCGGGAATATAATTCGGGAAGGTACGTATGAAATGATGCATGGTTTTATGGGCTTCGTCCATGGCATCGTCAAAATAATATGCCAGGATCATGAGTTTATATGCCCTGATTTTTTGTTCTTTTGTAAAGCCTTCCTCCATGCATGGAAACAACAGGCCGGGCAATCGTTCCACCAGTCCCTGGGCAAACAGACCCTCTGCCATCTGCAGTTTTTCCTCACAACTCTGAGCATACAATGATCCGCTGAAAGTATGATTCAGTAAAGCGAACAATGACATCAGACCATATATCCGGATTATTTTGATCATTTTTTATTCAATGGGTTTGCATATTGTCCCCCAGGGAAGGACAGGTTAATTGATATTCAATGGTCGTTCCAATAAAGCGTGTCCATTCCTCCCGCGTAAGATTCCTGCTCAGCGCATGACAAAACCTGTCGGCAAGCTCTTCCAGGTTGATGGGAGAAGCAATAATCTCAGAAGTTCCCGAATTGCACCACAGAAGCTGATCGCTGTTCGGGAAAAAAGCCAGCGAAAGTACAAAACCCCTTTCGCCCCGGATCATGATCTTTTCATCGTTCCAGTACCCCGTTCTCATCACGGTAATGGATCCGTCCATACTGGCCGAGGCTACCCGGTCACCTGCCGTATTAAATGCAATATCCAGGACTCTGGCATTATGGTTTTTAACCTGAGCAATCCGTCTGCCTGACGAAAAGTCCAGTATGTGGACCATCCCGTTCAGATCGCCCACACAAAGAATATTCCCGTTTTTACCAAATTCCAGAGAATAAAAGGAATTTACCCGGTCTTCAAAAAGCACAACAGGTTCGGAATCAGAATCCCCCTCCGTATCCCACCGAAGCACCCTTCCGTCCCTGGTACAGCCGGCAAGATACCGGGAATCGCCTGAAAATCCCACATCAAGTATGATTCCGTAAGGATTGCTGAGTTCGGTATAATTGCCTGTGAGGATGTTCCATATTCTCAGTTTCCTGTCGGTACCCGTTGAAATGATGCGGTTATTGTCGGGATTAAACATCAACGATTTAATACTGCCCTCATGGCCCGATAATTCAATCACATTCCTGCTGCCCGATTTCAGATTCAGCACATGGATACGTCCCTGGAATGTGGCCGCAGCAAGCCACATACCATCTCCGCTTACCGCGACCAGCTCATAAATACTCGACCGGTTCATCAGCAATCTGGGAGAAGTTCCCGGAACATTTACATTCCATTCGTACACTTTCCCATCGCTTCCTGCACTGTACAATAAGGGAGTTCCCATTCTCAGAAACAGATCGTTCACCGGTTTTTGATGAAGGCCGAATATTCTTTCCACGGGAACATCCAGTAATTCCAGTGCATCCATCATGGCTGAATACATACGGGGATCCCAGTCCACACCCCCTGTCTTCTCCCTGAAAAGATACGCCTGATATACCAGAAGGCTTCTCAGCTCTTTGTTTTCCGTTCGCAAAGATGCTCTGATCAGATCTTCAGATGTTTTTTCAAAATCCTCCGGTGCGTTCTTTTCACGGATTACCCCGTCAGAAACACCTGACTCCACTACTTCTTCAGGTTCCACCTTCCGTGTTTCCGCAGCCGAAACGTCCTGCATACGGTAAGTCTCACCGGTTACGGGTGGAGGAATCGTCCGGTCCTGCCTGTCAACCTGTACTGGAGGTGAACTCATCGTCCGAAAATTCGAATCTTCCGGTTGAGATTCTTCAGGAATGATATTATCACGGGACAGGGCAGGTTCGGTACCTGTGACACTACCCGATCGGGAAGGACTCTGCGGACGATTTTCCGTGCGGACCGGTTCCGGTTCATCCGATGGATTTCCTCCGGATAAAACCATGATAAGCAGGGCAATAACAACCACAATGCTTCCAGTGATCAGATAGGGTGTTTTAATCCGGGGAAAACTGATTTTACCCTTTTTGCTTTTCTGAACTTTTCCTTTTTCTGCTGCACGGGCACTCAGGTCAAGATATATCATGGCCCGCTGAAAAGCAGGGTTGAAACGTCTTGCCCAGGCAAAGACCGGTTTGTTCCTGTTTCTCCATTCCTGCATCCACGCCAGATCCAAACCAGTCAACAACCCACCCCTTCCCTGCTGGTAGAGCTCCGATACCCTGCTTAGCTTCAAATAGGATTGGATCGATTCCACTTCCTCTTTCAGCCATTCCCCATAGCGATCCCAGAGAGAGAAAACAAGTACATGAGACAATGATACCCTGGTGGTATCCGACCATTCTTTCTCCTCTGAAAAAGAAAAAATCTGAGGACGAATTTCGGCAAAGGCACCGATCACATCCATAACCACCCCTGCAGGAACGTCTGCTATGCCGGCTAATTCATTAATAGTCAATTCCGCGAGACAATAGCCGTCTTTATTGTTGCGAACAAACAGGGACTTGAATATTTTTTCACATACTGTTCTCTTCTTTGGGTTCAGGCTCAGGTATTTGGCATTCAGTTCGATCGAAAGCAGTGTAGCAAGCTCTTCCTCCACCGAAAGATGCTCTGTCAGGTTCTTCCTTTTTAATTCACCGCTTTTACCCGACAGAAATCTGAAAGCATACTGCAACAAAGGCAGGGGATGTTTTTTGTCTTTCCATTTCCTGGCCAGTTCCCCAATTTGAGATTCCTGCAGTTCCAGGTCGCCTATTTTGTTCATGGCCTGGATAATGCGGAATAATTGTTCGTAGGTCACTTTCCTGAGCAGGTAAGAATTCTGTATCACCAGCTCACCCAGCTGACTGACTTCCTGAAGACTGCTGATATAATTGGAATCGAGGACCAGAAGCAAAATGATATTTGGTCTGTTATTCGTGATCAGGTCCAGAAGAGCATTCAGAAAATGGATCCTTTCCCGTTCCGCTTCGGCAGAAGGCCTGTTCCCTTCACAACAGTATACCTCTTCAAAATGATCGAATACAAAAAGGATTTTTTCACCGGGCTGTATGATTCTGTCAAGAATATTCAGAAACCCTGAAGATGATCCGCGAAGGATTTTCAGAATACCTTCATTTTCCAGTTCGGCAGTTTCTCTGTGTTGCCTTTGAATAAATATCCGCAATGCATCTGCCAGGCTTTCAAAAGGATCTCTCATGCTTTCCAGAACGACCGGATATATTTTCTTACTTCCGAAAAGGTTTTCCAGAGAGTGAAGGATACCGCAATTAACAAGGGATGATTTACCGGTGGCTGTTTCACCCAGGAGAGTCAAAAAATTTCCGGATACAAGCTTTTTACGAAGGATGGAAATATCTTCATCCCTTCCGAAAAAAAAATCTTTATCTGCCGAATGGTAGTACCGGAATCCAGGCAACAACAATTTCACATTATTTTCGTTTCCAACCACCATGATACATAATACTTCTTTCCTTTTTCTGTTCAGACCGAAACCAGGTTAAATCCAGTACATATAACTCCTCCTGAGGCAAACATACCCTCCCGGGAATCTTTCCTGAAATTTTTTCTTTCAGGAAAACCCCGGGAAATATCATTCTATAA
>DQWH01000147.1 GCA_011042635.1 Bacteroidota bacterium
CCCTGGAAGTAGAATGCTTACTGTCAGACGCTTCCGAAGCGGTTTTCGGACCTGTCACCCCGGAAGAATTCGAAAAGAAATGTGAACAGGGCCATCTCGAAGGAAGGATCTATTATAAGCTCCGCGAGATACTCAGCCATCCCCTGAACCGGAAAGAGATCGAAACCCGCTTCCCCCACCCGGGGATCCATCGCCGCAATTCGGGGTATGCCCTCGACAGCCTGATCGCATGCCAGCCCTTCGCCCCCGACGGGCCCCCGTTCAACCTGTCGCTTCTGCTGGCGGGATCGGAAGGAACCCTGGCCATGACCACGTCCGTTAAGCTAAACCTGGTGGATATGCCCCCTGTAGAAAAAGGGCTGCTCTGCGTCCACCTCCGGGAACTGGAAGAAGCCTTCACAGCGAACCTGGTAGCCCTGGAACACGGCCCCGTGGCAGTGGAACTGATGGACCGAACCATTCTGGAACTAACCAGAACCAATATCGAACAACGAAAGAACCGGTTTTTTATCGAAGGTGATCCGGGAGCCGTGCTGATCGTTGAATTTGCCTGCCATACGGCCGAAGAAACGGAGAAAAAAGCAAAAGACCTGGAAAATACCCTCCGCGCCAGGAAACTGGGGTACCATTTTCCCCTGATCACCGGGGCGGATATGCAACGGGTATGGGACTTGCGGAAGGCGGGCTTAGGTGTTCTTTCCAACATGCCCGGCGATGCCCGGCCCGTATCTGTGATTGAAGACACGGCGGTGCTGCCGCAGGACCTGCCGGCCTATATGAAAGACTTCCGGGAACTGCTCGACCGGTTCGGTCTGGAATGCGTGTACCATGCCCACATCGGTAGCGGCGAGCTGCATCTGCGGCCGGTACTGAACCTTAAGGACCCGAAAGATGTGGAGACCTTCCGCACCCTGGCCCGGGAAAGTGCTTTGCTGGTAAAAAAGTACCGCGGTTCGCTCAGCGGGGAACACGGTGACGGCCGCCTGCGCGGGGAATTCATCCCCCTGGTAATGGGGGATCATGTATATTCCCTATTCAGGGAAATCAAGCAGGTATGGGATCCTGACGGCATATTCAATCCAGGCAAGATCACCGGTACCCCACCCATGAACACATTCCTGCGCTATACCCCCGGTGCGGAAATCCGGGAATACCCCACCGTTTTCGATTTTTCCGGTGTGGGAGGACTGGTCCGCGCTACGGAAAAATGCAACGGATCGGGCGACTGCAGGAAAACAGTAGAAACGGGAGGGCTGATGTGTCCGAGTTATATGGCTACCCGCGACGAGCACGCCAGCACCCGGGCCCGGGCCAACCTGCTGAGGGAAATGCTAACCTCTCCCGGGATAAAAAATCCCTTTTCCAGCCGGGAGGTCTATGAAATCCTCGACCTCTGCCTCAGCTGCAAGGGATGCAAAAGCGAGTGCCCTTCGAATACGGATATGGCCAAACTGAAAGCGGAATTCCTACAGCACTATTACGACGCCCACGGCATCCCCCTTCGCACCCGGCTGATAGCTTACATAGCGCAAATACAGAAACTGGGATCGGTGTTCCCTGCCTTTTTCAATTTCTTTGCCACCCGGCGCTTTTTCTCCAGCACCTTGAAAAAGATGCTTGGTTTTGCCAGGGAAAGGAGCATCCCGGTACTGCATAAAAATACCCTGAGGAAATGGATCAGGCAACATTCGGAAATGCTGGAACCCGCAGGAGAGAAGAAAGGCGAGGTGATCCTGTTTGTCGACGAATTCACCAATTTCATCGATACCCCGGTGGGCATCACCGCCATCCGCCTGCTCCATGCCCTGGGGTACCGTCTGGTGGTCCCTGCCTGTGCCGAGAGCGGGCGTAGCTATATTTCCAAGGGATTGCTGCGTACCGCCCGGAAGAGGGTACAGAAAAATATCCGGATCTTCGCCCCCCTGGTGAGCGATACCCGGCCCCTGGTGGGCATCGAGCCCTCGGCTATCCTGGGTTTCCGCGACGAGTACCCCGACCTGGCCGGTGATGAGTTAAAAGAAGAAGCCCGCCGGCTGGCAGGGAATGCCCTGATGCTGGATGAGTTCCTGGTGAAGGAGTTCGAAGCCGGCCGCATCGATTCGTCGTGTTTTACCGTCCGACCCAAAAAGATCAGTCTGCACGGGCACTGCCATCAGAAAGCCGTGGCAAGTACGGAAAGCACGCGCCGGATGTTACAGATACCGGTCAATTACCGGGTAGAAGAGATCCCTTCCGGTTGCTGCGGCATGGCCGGGTCGTTCGGTTACGAAAAAGAGCATTACGAGCTCAGCATGAAGGTGGGCGAGCTGGTGCTCTTCCCTGCCCTGAGGAAGCTGGACGAAACCGTGGAGGTAGCCGCCCCGGGCACCAGTTGCCGCTGCCAGATCAAAGACGGCACCGGCAAAAAGGCCAGACACCCCGTGGAGATCCTGTGGGAAGCCCTGGAAAAGAAGCCGGAATCCGGAACCGGAAAACAGGAACCCTGCCCCCCTTCTGAGTGAGGCAGAAGCATGGCCTGGCCGGGTGTGAAATATGGTAACAGATTACGTCTCAACGCCTTCCCTACCCTTTAACCGCTTAACGTCTGATCCTGTTGAGTATTCAACAGCTGTTTAAAAAATTCCATAAAATAATATGATAACGGATATTTATATATTGTATTTTACACATTGATTTAATGTATCACTTTATGAGTATCCAGCCACTGATAAATTGAAGTGATCTTCCACCTTACGCTTACTCACTATTATTGTATTATATTCAGCTAATTGCTTAATACGATACATCATCGTATCGCTGCCGGGAATACGCAGATCGTGGTAGTGCCGGGAGTCAGTAAAAGTTGTACGTAACCGGTTGACATTTTCCAAAAAACTGCTGCGACAATAAATACTGTGAGACAACCCCAATAATATTTCACTGTCCAAATAACGGAATTGCTTTTTCCTGCAAGGAAATAACCTGTTGATATACTGATCTATTCCATATTGCCGGAACAGCTGGTGAATAATACAGATACCGCCTTGCGATACATATTTATTCTTCTTATCTTTTCTTTAACCAATTGTATGTGCATGGAATAAACTTAATGAAAATCCAAGGGTTTTCTTAGGTTTATGCCTTTTTGTTATGCACTTTTTAGGTTTGGGTGATTTATAAACACCCATCCCATCTGACTATTCTTCTGATATTTAATGATCTGTGTAAATCCTTTAAACAGACTTGCGAATTTGAGGACGTAGTTACTGTTTATAACCGGATACCGAAATGGATTATCATGCCTTCTTTCGCGTCTTTGAGTCTTCAAAACTATTCTCCCTTTTCCACTACCTCAAACATCTCATCCCGGTTCCATTCGGCCCAGTATTTCAGGGCCAGTTCCCTGATCAGTTTCCAGTATCCTTCCGTCAGATTACCGTACAGCAAGATACCCCGGCTGATGTCGTCTTCCACCTGACTTTCATATTCAGGTTTCAACCTCATTTCCATGCTTCTTCCTTCGGCAGTAAACACAGCCCGGGCAGAAAGGTCATCCCCTTCAGCCACCCGGATGGTCCCCATACCCACCGTAGCTCCCGTACTTACCTGCAGACCGTCGTTCAGGCAGCTCAGGGGCGGATTGCTTCCGGCAAAGCTAAACACCTGTACGTCATCCACGGCTGTGCCCAGCAATTCCCTGGCTTTCAATCCCATTTTTACGCCCACAATAGAATAAATACCCAGGTGACCGTGTATCTCATTGGTCAGCACTGCCAGCCTCCACTCTTCCCGTCCGTGCCTTTCCAGGATGTCCTGCATACGCTCTCTTACGTCATAGGCATAATGCGACGGATCTACCGGAAACACATCGAACACAACGTTGTTTTCCCGCGAATACCTGCCCGAAAGGATCTGCACCATACGTTCCTTCACTCCCGCCGTCAGGTAATCCCTGCTGACCGCCAGTCGGGGCTGTTCCCGGTCGGGTTCCATATCGAACAGTTCGGGACAGATCAGGTAGACCGGGATCATCTCATCCCAGATCATCATTCCGGCTTCTTTTCCTTCCCGTCCGGCACGAAAGGCAGTCGACCGGAACAGGGCAGCCACATGCTTCGCCGGAACGGTTCCCGCTCCCTCCAGTTCAGCCAGCATTTCTTCCGTCCACCGTGTTTCGTTCCGCTCCAGGGAGTTGATCACATCCAGGGTAATCCCTGCAGCCAGCACGTGTTCCGCCGCTTGCCGGTCCAGTGCGTAATTAGTCAGGGGCCGGTACTCCAGCCCTTCGTTGTACCACACGATCTTCCGGATCTTTTCCCTGCTTTCCGGATGAGCTTTCAGCATATCCGATACCGTGGTCAGGCTTCCCAGACAGATCAGTGTCACCGGTTCCGGGCTTCGGTTCAGCCACCGGTTCACGGCCGGAACAGCCTCCGGGGGTTCTTCCGTTCCATCCGGAAAGGCATCTGCCCAGGACAGCGAGGAACAGAACTCCCTCCAGGGTGGCGGATCGGAAATATGCTGTCTGCCGGCGGCCATGGGAATGTGGCCTATTCCGGAGGAAACAAACAATTGCCTTACTTTCCTGTATCCCGTCAGGGGGTTCACCGCACCATCTGAGGCCACCACTCCCAGCAGCTCCACTTCCTGCAGGGCGGCCAGCAAACAAAGGGCCCGCATATCGTCGGGAGCCCCGTCGGTATCCACAATAACGGGAATGGGCGAAACCTTTTCCTGTGCCCGGACTATTAACGGCATCAGGGCAATCAGGCTTAGTAAAAGAAATCGGCTGGTCATACGGCAGATTTTTGGTGAAGGTAAAAAAAATGATTGAACCGGTTACCGGCTCCGGTCGCAGCCGGAAAATGTTTTTTTTCTTTTCTTAAGTTCTTATCTTCATCATGGAAAAACGGGGGACTTTATGCAGTACAGAACGTTCGGAAAGACAGGAGAAAAGGTGTCAGCCCTGGGATTCGGATGCATGCGCCTTCCGGTGGTGGATAACCAGCCCGGGAAAATTGATTTCCGCAAAGCATCAGCGCTGATCCACGAGGCCATCGGGCTGGGTGTGAACTATTTTGACACGGCCTATACCTACCATGAAGAAACAAGCGAAGCATTTCTGGCCAGAGCCCTCCCCCACAGCAAGCGGCACCAGTTGCTGATAGCCGACAAGCTTCCTTCCTGGAAAGTGCACAAACCCGGTGATGCAGAGAAACTGCTGAACGAGCAGCTCAAACGGTTGAACACCGATTATATTGACTTTTACCTGCTGCATTCCCTGCGGAAAAACTGGTGGGATAATCTGCTGAGGAACGACATCCTCCGTTTCCTGGAAAAGGTCCGGCGGGAAGGAAAGATCAGGTATGCCGGCTTCTCCTTTCACGACGAATACGATGTGTTCAGGAAAATCGCCGATGCAGCGGAATGGGATTTCTGCCTGCTTCAGTACAATTACATGGACGTGGAGGAACAGGCCGGGAGAAAAGGGGTACGGCACGCTCACCACAGAGGCATGGGCCTGGCCGTGATGGAACCCCTCAAGGGAGGATACCTCACCCGTTGTGTGCCTGAAGAAGTGCAGCAGGTGCTGAAAAGCAAGCACCCCGGTTGGTCGCCGGCCGAATGGGCCCTGCGCTGGGTGTGGAGCCACCATGAGGTATCGGTGGTGCTCAGCGGAATGGGAAGCCGGGAAGAATTGCTGGAAAATGTGCGAATAGCCGGGGAAGCCGGCCCGGGAAACCTGGATTCATCCGACCGGAACACCTTGGACGAAGTAAGAAAAACCTACCTTTCCCGTACGGTCATTCCCTGCACCAACTGCGGTTATTGTATGCCCTGCCCCGAGGAAGTGGACATTCCCGGCATTTTCAGCATCTATAACCACATGAAGATCTTTGAAAACACTGACAATGCCCGGGCCAACTACGCTTTTCTGAAGAAGAACGGAAAAGGGGCTGAAAACTGTGTAG
>DQWH01000009.1 GCA_011042635.1 Bacteroidota bacterium
GAACATTTCAAAGATGTATTTACCCGCGGAAATGCCGATGCCGCCCTGGCGGCCAGTGTTTTTCATTACGGGGAGATCGGTATCCGCCAGTTGAAAACCTGCCTGTACGGAGAGAATATTCCGGTAAGGTTCATTTGATAAACACAAAGATATGGAACCGGATTTTGAAAAAGGAAGCGGCCTGCTGCCTGCCATTGTGCAGGACGCACATACCCGGAAGGTCCTGATGCTGGGTTACATGAACCGGGAAGCCTGGAAAAAGACCCGGAGCGAAGGAAAAGTATGTTTTTACAGTCGCAGCAAGCAGTGTCTGTGGACCAAAGGAGAGACCAGCGGAAATTATCTGTACCTGAAGGAAATGCGGCTGGATTGCGATGCCGACACCCTGCTGGTGCTGGCCGAGCCGGCCGGACCGGTCTGCCACACCGGCGCCGATACCTGCTTTGACGAGAAGAACACCACCGGCCTGGATTTTCTGATGTACCTGGAAAACCTGATAAGGGAGCGACGCGAAAAAATGCCTGAAAATTCTTATACTACACGGTTATTCCGCGAAGGAACCCCGAAAATTGCGCAGAAAGTGGGGGAGGAGGCCGTTGAACTGGTGATCGAGGCGATGCGGGCGGAAAGAAGGAATGACCTGCTCAGGGGGGAAGCGGCCGATCTGTTCTACCACCTGCTGGTATTGCTGGCCGATACCGGAGAGAGTCTCACCGGCGTGATAGCGGAGCTGGAGAGAAGGCACGGGGAGAAAACAGCAGGAAAGTAATTGAAAATATCCATGCCGGGAAGCTTATTCTGAAGGTAGAAACGGGCATAACCCGGAGAATGAAAGGGTGCTGGAGTCCTTCTGTTTCTTTCCCACGGGGAATGCCATTCCAAGCATATAGGAACGGCAGAATATCAGGCTGTCCTGGTTGCAAACCATTGCCCGGCTCACATTCAAGGAGCTTTCCTTTGCCAGGATACCCGATCCCATTTCCAACGGGATCTTCAACGGTAGCCTGTTCACCTATGCCGCCTGGGACGGCAAACTGACTGAAACACGCATAGGGAATCCGGAGGTGCGATGGGAAATGTTCATGGAAAGGGATCAGATGGTCTCTATGAGCGGTTTTTACAAGAGCTTTGAACGCCCGGTCCGATCGAGCTGGTGCGGATCCCCTGGCAGCAGACCAGTACGGAGTATCAGCCCGGGAATAATAGGTGACGGGTATCTGTACGGGCTGGAGTTCGAACTCAGAAAAGACACGGGCTTTTTGTTTCCGGGGTGTAACAACCTGCGTGTGAGCGGAAATGTTATCCTGGTGGAATCGGTTATTCAAATGACCGAAACGGAATACCATTCCAGGAAAACATGTGAAAAATCGGGGGAAGTCATAGTAAAAACCCGCCGGATGGCCGGGCAGGAGCCCCGGGTGGTCAATGCCGGAATTCATTACAGCCATTATGAGGCAGAGATGGAGGCCGCCCTGTTTTTCAATACGAAGGGGCCCACGCTCAGCATTGTGGGGGTGGGTTTATATCACGGTATTTACGTGGAGACTTTCCGGAGCCTGAATTTCAGTCTGAACAAAGAATTCGGGGAAGACAGAAATACGGTGGTGGATTTCCGGGTTTCCAACATTTTTACAGCAGCATCCGTCCCGGAAAGACTTTCAACCTGGGATTAAGCCACCGGTTTTATTCCTTTCTGTGAAAGCCTTAAATTTGCAGAAAAGGAAGGATTGCATGCATACCATTGAACCGCATTTTGCCTGGAGAAAATATTACATCGCCTCGGAAGATGCGCTGTCGCCTTTCTACGGAAGGGAATACAACGAGTTCGAGTTCACGCATGCCGTGTACGATCACCTGATCCATCCCCAGTGGGATGCTTTCGGCTCGGATACCCTGTACATGAAGATCCTGTATGTGAACTATGAGGTGGGTTGTGCCATCATCGAACTGATCGGGGAATGGAATGATACGCTGTACAACGACATCATGTACCTGAAGCGGGATGTTATCGAAGTGCTGATGGAGAACGGGGTGGATAAATTTATCCTGATCGGGGAGAATGTGATGAATTTTCATTATTCCGACGATTCATACTATGAGGAATGGGTCGATGAACTGGAGGAGGGCTGGATCGTGGCCATCGGCTTTCTGCAGCATGTTTGCAGAGAATTCAGGCATTGCGGGCTGGACAGGTATCTGCAGATGGATTCGTATTTAGACAGTTTGCCCTGGCGCATCCTGCCCCCGATGGTGCTGTTCCGCCTGGTGGATGATCTGATGATGAGAAGGCTGGGGGAGGGGAAGTGAAGGAGGGAGGTTAATAATCGTCATTTTTCCGATTCTCCCGATTATGACAGATATATTCACGGAAATGGTTTTAATTCCATTTCATTATAGGAACGATTCCTGATATTTAGGCATTGACTACCCGTAACCTCCTGCCTGCCGGCAGGCAGGTGTAACGGGCAACAGCTACATCCTCATCTTCTGAAAGTCTTCTTTCATCCGTTCCAGGTCGGTCAGCCAGGATTCGATATCCTCTTCGTGCTCCAGTTCGTCGTTCAATATGCCGATGGCCATCTGGTGGGTGGAATGGTCCTTGCCCATAGTGAATTCGGCAATATCCTGGTACCGCTGGATCGCACAGCGCTCCCCGTTCAGGTTCTGTTTCAGGATTAATTCCACATAGGGATCGGTGGGTTCTTCATAGTTGCACCCGGCCAGCTTGACCCACTGGGCGGGATTCAGTACCGGCGTTCCGCCGAGCTGGATAATGCGGTTGGTTACCTGCACGGCATGGTTCAGTTCCTCGTCGGCATGCACCAGCAATTCGGGCTCGATCTCACTGCGCATGGGGCCTTCCATCACACGTGCCCCGATCCAGTACTGGTAGTAGGCCAGCCATTCCTCCGACAGGGCGGCATTCAGCATCCTGATCAGTTTCGGTTTGTCAACTTTTACAATCTTTAAAGCATGTTGTCCCATAACTGTTTCGTTTTTGGTTTATTTTATGTGGTTCATTATTCCTTACCGTTCGGCAGGATTCATAAATATATGAAGAGTAAAGGAAAATCAGCGTATTTTTCCGGCAAAACAGCGGGGAAATGTTATGAAATATTTTCCCGTTTCCTTTCTTTCTTCCCGCGGGTGTATTTTCTGAAACAACGGGGGTCTTTTCCGTAAAGGCCCAGTCCGGCTGCATACGACCTGGAACGGCATCCCCAGCAGGAATCGTTCAGGAGACACAGCCGGCAGTCTTCCGGCAGGTTTCCGGGATCTTTCAGATATTTAAAATTCAGATAATCCCGGTTTTTCTCCACGATACCGGTAAAGGACATATCGCCGGCTTTTTCCGGGCAACCGTCGCGAATGGTGGCGCAGGGTGAAACAGTCCCGTCGTTCAGCACGGCCAGGGTGGCCGAGCAGTATTGCTTGTTCACGCAGTTCATGGGCAGTACTTTGACCGGCATGAAGCTGATGTATTTTTTGTATACTTTTTTTACTTCCGAAGGGGAAGGAATGAAACGTTTCAGTTCCGTATCACTGGTACCCGGTCGCAGGTAGGTATGGTACACATTCAGGGATGAAACAATCCCCATTTTCCTGTAGAAATAGTCCATGGTTTCTATCATATCGTCGGCAGGCTGTAATCCGGTAAACGTTACCGAGTTCAGTACCTGTTCCGCCGGGTAGCCTGTATCGAGCAGGTGTTTAACGCCGTCAAGGATCACGTGCAGGTCGTCGGCAGGTCTTCCGGGATGGAGCACCCGGTACAGTTCCGGGTTGACGGTGGAAACATGGATGGAGATCAGTCCGTTCCGGCAGAGACCGGCTGTGCGTTCCACTACGTTCCGGTCGGCAAACGGCAACCCTCCGGTCCACATATTATTCTTCAGACCCAGATTCCGTGCCTTCTCCATAAACCGGAATATTTCCTTTCTCAGCAGGGGTTCCCCGCCCAGCCATTCGATGGCCGTGATACCGAGCCGGGCGGCATCCTCCAGGATCTCTTCCACCAGAAAATCCGACAGCATGTTCCGGCTTTCCGGAAGGGCATTCATATAACAGTAAATGCATCCCTGATAGCATACATCGCCCACTTCCAGCTGCAGGGCATAAAACCCGTCCTCAGCATAGGCCCGGTCTAGTTTTTCAAAATCGATCATGTAAAAAATTTGAATAAATACCGGTTCTGTAAAGTACAAAATTAGGAAACTGTTAGACAATTATGAACCACCTTGTATTTTTTTCAAAAAGCCGGGGTACAGGCTAAGTTTGTGGTATAGAACAACAAATAGAATGATTATGAACATATTAGTTGATCGGAATATGTCTGACGGTAGCGGGTATGCTTTATTGACGGGTTTATTTCCGGCGCAGGAAGTCCTTCAGCCGCAGCTGGCCGAACAGGAAGAGGAATAAACAGCGCCGGTTGAGGGAATAAAAAGTTTCATGGGTGCATTTTAGGCGATCATTCCTCCGTTGATGGGAATAATGGTTTCGGCGCCAAACTCACTGTCGGGTCCGCCGGGGAACAGGACCGGTTTCTCCCTTTCTTCATTGGTGGCATACCGTCCCTGCGGGATCAATTTTCCGAAACCTTCTTTGGTATTGTTGCCCTGACCCGGTTTAAATCATTCTTCCAGGGAGCGCATCATCCGGTCATCGACCGGCGGGGGTTGATGGCGTTTACCCGGATCATGTAAGGAGCTCCTTCCAGAGCGGCCGGTTTCAGCATACCGTTTACCGCATACTTGCTGGTTACATACGGGAGTACGTTGGGAGTGCCTGCAATACCAGCTTCGGCAAATAATTTTCCTGCAGTGGAACCGATGCCTCCCGATCCTCCGGTGATCAATACTATTTTGTCTTAAAATTCCTTCATGTTTTGTTCTTTTTCCTGCTATACTTATCACATAAACATAAAAAAAGGGTAATTTTGTTCAGGGTGACGCAACCGGCAGAGCCGTTTGTTCATCTTACATTCAAAACGATTGTATGAAGCGTTTTGTTGCGGTATTTTTTGTTTCTGTCCTGTTTCTGTCATCCTGTGAAAAAGAAGCGCTTATTTTCACCGGACGGGTTACCGCATCCATTCAGGGTGATGATCTGAAAATTTCCAACGGCACCAAATCCCGAATATATTTTATGGTAATGGAAGCTTCCTGTGCCGATATCTGGCCCTGGCAACCAATGACGGACGGGCCCAACTTCATTGAAGGCGGGCGTTACCGGCTGAGACCGCTTTCCGGTATTCCGTGCTGTTCTACACGGTCCAGCGTGACGGAGGGGGATGAGATACTGGTATACTGGTGGAAGGACGACTGGGATGACAGCCAGGAACTGAACCGGATCAGGGTGGTGGTCAAATAATTTTTATTTTGGGGAAAAAGGGATTTCTGCGCGTAAATAAATTCCCGCATCCATGGTTTGCCGTTCCGGGATCCTGTGGAATTCCGTTTACAGAGTGATCGTGTCATTCATGTATGGTTTGCAGCCTCACTCATTCTATACAGGCAGAACATGCGCCGGTGATGTTTGTGGGTCCGGGGAAGAAGAAATAGCCTTTTCCATGCTTCCGGGTGCAATAATCCGGAAATGGGTAGTAAAAGATAATTAATTTCTATATTTGTTTCATATAGAACCACAAGCATTATTGGTGACAACGAAATA
>DQWH01000142.1 GCA_011042635.1 Bacteroidota bacterium
GCAAATACCTTGCCCGATGATCTGCCGGTTCAGATCTATCGTTACTGGGAGTTGCATGAAGGTCAACTGGTTCTTCGCTTTGAGATTACCAATAACGGAGAGTTACCGGTTGAAATCGGTTCTCTGGGGATACCCCTGATATTCAATAATCTATTACACGAAAAAAACCTGGATGAGGCCCATGCCACCTGTGTTTTTGCCGACCCGTATATCGGGCAGGATGCCGGTTATCTTCAGGTAAGCCGGCTGCACGGCAAGGGTCCGGTTCTGCTGGTTTTGCCATACGGCGATACCCCTTTTGAAGCCTATAACCCCCTGAATGATGATCCCACACCACGGGGTGTTACATTCGAAGGCTTTCATGAATGGATGGTACACAGCCGGGCTCATGCAGAGGAAGAATGGAGTGAAGCGGAACCATGGAACCGTCCTACTTCCGTAAGGCTGAATCCCGGAGATTCCCGGAGTTACGGTCTGCAGTTTGTTCTCTCGCCATCACTCAGGGATATTGAGAACACGCTTATCAAACATCAGCGGCCGGTAGCCGTGGGGATTCCGGGGTATGTGTTGCCTGGTGACGTAAATGGAAAATTGTTTCTCCGCTATAACTGTGAGGTGCGTTCCATTGATGCCGAACCGGCAGGAGCTCTGACGGTTCGTGAAGGAACTCCCACCCCCAACGGATGGAAACAATACCATGTAAAGGGGCATGAATGGGGTCGTGTGCGCCTTACGGTAACTTATGCCGACGGGCTGAAACAGACCATCCACTATAAGGTGATCAAGCCCGAAGAAGAAGTGCTGGCCGACCTGGGGCGTTTCCTTACGGAGGAACAGTGGTATGAAAACCCCGACGATCCGTTTGGCCGAAGCCCTTCAGTCATAACCTTTGATTACGAAAAAATGAGCCCGGTGCTTGAAGACAGCCGGGCCTGGATTGCGGGCCTCAGCGATGAGGGAGGAGCCGGTTCCTGGGTGGCAGCTATGATGAAACAATTCCTGCAGCCCGAAATGAAAGAGCTGGAAAAAATGAGGAGGTTTTACTTTGAAACGCTGTGGGGAGGCATTCAGTACGATACGGGCAACCGGAAGTATGGCGTACGGAAAAGTTTGTTTTATTATGAACCCGATGAAATGCCCGAAGGTACTTACAGCGAGGATATTAACTACGGAACCTGGGCCGCCTGGCCACGGCGTGAGGCTGAATCGACCGGCCGCTCGTACAATTATCCCCATGTGGCGGCCGCACACTGGGTGTTATACCGGCTTTCCAGAAATCATGAGGGATATGTACAGGAAAGATCCTGGGAATGGTTTCTGGAAAACGCCTGCCATACGGCTATTGCCATGGTGGAACAGGCCGGTCATTATGCCCAGTTCGGCCAGATGGAAGGCACCATATTTCTGATGATCCTTCTCGATTTGCACCGGGAGGGAATGACGGAACTGGCCGAAAAACTTGAAAATGTCATGAAGAAACGGGCCGATCTGTGGGAATCCCTGTCGTATCCGTTCGGCAGCGAAATGCCCTGGGATTCCACCGGGCAGGAGGAAGTATATGCCTGGACGAAATATTTCGGCTATGATGCAAAAGCCCTTGTGACCCTGAATGCCATACTGGCCTATATGCCCACGGTGCCCCATTGGGGATACAACGGCAGCGCACGCAGATACTGGGATTTTGTTTATGCAGGTAAACTTTCCCGGATCGAACGCCAGTTGCATCATTACGGCTCAGGCCTGAATGCCATTCCCGTGCTTTCCGAATACCGCGAAAACCCGGACGATCTGTATCTTTTACGAGTTGGCCATGCCGGAACCATGGGGGCTATTGCCAACATTACCAGGGAAGGATTTGCACCTGCTGCTTTTCATTCTTATCCCTCCACGCTGAAGATTGACGGGATCAACGGTGATTACGGACCCGGCTTTTTCGGTTATGCTATGAACACAGCCACCTATGTGAAGCATGATGAGGAGTTCGGTTGGCTGGCTTTCAGCGGGGAAGTTTCTCAAAAAGGGAATCTGATTACCGTTAAGCCTACATCAGGTGCAAGAAACAGGGTCTACCTTGGCGATCTGGGGCTGTGGCTGACACTGGATGCGGGCTGTTTCAACAGGGTGGAGTTTCATATCCGAAACAAAAGGGTTAGAGTGTATCTCGATGCGGCGACAGAATATACCCCTCAGGCCGTATTGCGGATTGAACAACCTGCAAAGGTTAACGGAACGGGTACCTATGCTCCGGCAGGAGATTATCCGGCCGAAAGGGGAGCTTTTATCATTCCCCTGGATAAGGACATAGTGTGTGTGGAATTGCGTCCGTGAGGTTTTCCCTATCTGAAAGAATGAATGTAAAAAAACTAAATAAAACTGATCATATCGTTGAATGATTTAAACTATCCTGCTATGAAGAATAAAATTCTGATTGTTATGTTATGTGTGGGACCTGTGCTTTTTTCCTGTAAAAATGCCGAAGAAACCCGAATTGAAACTTCCGGTCCGGAAGTGGTGGATTTTCGTCTCCTTCCCTTTGAACTGAAAGATGTTACTTTACTGGAAGGCAGATTCAAAAAGGGTGTGGAGCTGAATGAAAAGATACTGCTCAATTATGAACCAGACAGGCTGCTGGCAGGTTTCCGCAGAGAAGCCGGGTTGCCTCAGAAAGCCGAGATATATGGAGGATGGGAAAGCGCCACCCTGGCCGGACATAGCCTGGGGCATTATCTTTCCGCCTGTTCCATGATGTACCAGACCACAGGGAATGAGGAATTCCTGAAACGGGCCAGGTATATTGTGGATGAACTGGAAATTGTGCAGAATGCCCATGGCGACGGATACATCGGAGCCATGGAAGGGGGAAAGAAAGTGTTTGAGGAGGAAGTTGCCCAGGGAATTATCCGCTCCGCAGGATTCGATCTGAACGGCATCTGGGCACCTTTCTATACGCACCACAAAGTGCTGGCCGGTTTACGTGATGCCTACCAGTTACTCGGTATTGAAAAGGCGCTTGACATTGCTGTCAAATTCTCCGACTGGATTTATGAAATCATTGACGACCTCGACTATGACACCCGACAGGATATGCTGCGCTGTGAATACGGAGGAATGAATGAAGTAATGGCCGATATATACGGCCTTACGGGAAATGAAAAGTACCTGGAAATGTCGAGATTGTTTCATGATAATTTTGTGATTGATTCGTTGGCAGCAGGGATCGATGTATTGCCCGGTAAGCATGGTAATACCAATATCCCGAAAGCCATCGGCCTGGCAAGGCGGTATGAACTGACCGGAGACCAGACAGACAGGAAAACAGCCGAATTTTTCTGGGACCGGGTAGTACATTACCACAGTTATGTGACCGGCGGGAACGGTTTCAGGGAATATTTCGGACCTGCCGGTAAATTGCGCGACCGGTTGGGACCCAATACCACTGAATCGTGCAATGTGTACAATATGCTGAAGCTTACCGACCACCTGTTTACCTGGGAAGGCGAAGCCGAAAAGGCCGATTTCTATGAGCGGGCGCTGTTTAACCACATCATGGCCCATCAGCATCCTGAAACCGGAGAGGTGGTTTATAATCTTTCCCTCGACATGGGTGGAAGAAAAGCTTATCAAAATCCCTTCCATTTTACCTGTTGTATAGGAACCGGCATGGAAAGCCATGCCAAATACAATGGACATATTTTTTATCATAACAACGAAGAGTTGTTTGTGAGCCAGTTTATTGCGGCCGAACTCAACTGGGAGGAAAAAGGGCTGATCTTACGCCAGGAAACGGCTTATCCGGAAGATCAGGGAACCAGCCTCGAATTTAAGCTGGAACAACCACTGAAACTGACCCTGCAGATCAGATACCCCTCTTGGGCAGAAAAAGGAATGGAAGTGCGGGTGAACGGACGCAGGATCAGGGTTAAGGAGAAACCGGGAAGCTTTGTGGCTGTTTCAAGAACCTGGAAAGACGGCGACCGGGTGGAGGTGAAGATCCCCTTTACCCTTCGGCTGGAAACCATGCCCGATGATGAGAACCGTATTGCTGTGTTCTATGGTCCTGTTGTGCTGGCAGGTGACCTCGGACCGGCGAATGACCCGAAGGTGCACGAGCCTCTCTACGTTCCCGTGTTTGTATCCGATCACCGCAATCCGGCCGAATGGATGGAACCCGTGAAAGGGGAGGTAAACACTTTCATGACCCGGGACCTGGGCTACCCCAGGGATGTGAAAATGAAACCCTTCTACCAGACACATGACCGCAGGTATTCTATCTACTGGGATCTCTATACCACCGAAGCCTGGGAGAAGGAAAAAGAAGCCTACGAAGCCGAACTGGAGAGAATCAAACAACTGGAGGAATCTACCATCGACTATTTCCAGCCCGGCGAGATGCAGCCAGAACGAGATCATCAGTTTGACGGCGAGCATACACGGCCCGAGCGGTTCCGTGACCGCCCCGCCCGGACAGCTACCGGAGGCTGGTTTGCCTTCGATCTGGAAGTGGATCCGGAGGTTCCCAATGCCCTGGTGGTGGAATACTGGGGTGGAGGATACCGCCGCAACAGGATATTCGATATACTGGTTAATGATGTGAAACTGGCGAAGGAAGATATAACTTCCCCGGTTGGAAACATATACATTCATAAGCAGTATGATATCCCCGAAGAACTGACCGCAGGGAAAACGAAGATCCGGGTGAAATTTGAAGCGGAGGATAATAACATTGTGGGCCCGGTTTTCGGTGTGAGAAGCATCAAGAAGTGATGTACAGGATATCATATTGATTTTCGATGACAGTATGCTGCATCGGATCTCAAAAAAGAAAAATTCATATTATGCATACAACGAATCGGTTTATTTTCAGAATAATCCCGGTCATCCTGCTGCTTGTGGCGGGATGCCGGGAAAACACCGAAATACCCGGTCCGATCGATCCTCAGATGGTACAGGACCAGGATGACATGACCTGGGATGATTACACGCCCATTCCCGGGAAGAACTGGGCCGATCCCTCGCTGGTGCCTGAACGGGAATTCAAAATGGCTCTGGTGGCGGTTGATTTCCCTGATCAACCTTTTGTTATGACCCTGCCAAAGGGTTCCGACCTTTTCGGTAATCCGCAGATCGATCCGGTAAGCAGGGAAGAAATCCCGCAATTCTATGCCGACTTTTTTCTGAAACCCGGCAAGGTGAACCATGGTCAGACCATAAACGGATACTGGATGGAACAATCCAGGGGAAAGTTCGGAATTACGGTACTGGAACCTTACGGGCCTTATCGCATGCCCCGCGAACTCTGGAAATACGGACTGAGTGAATTGGGACAGAACACTTTTACTCCCGACGGAAGTGTGGTGCATTACCGCATGGAAAGGGATGTGGATTCCCTGTGGAGGGCTGATGCGGGGGATGTAAAGCAGCATTATGATGCCGTGCTTCGAATCTATGCCGGATACGATGAAACAGGTGTGTGGCAGGAATTCGGAGAAATGAAGTTCAATACCCGCGAGGACATTACCCCGGAGTGGGGGAATCCGAATCCTGAAAAACCCAGGTGGGCTGCTACCCGGTATGTGGAATGGACATCATGGAAAGCTGCCCAGATGCAGTGGGGCCTGTCGTCCATCCGGCAGGGGGAGAATTCCGGAACTATTACCCACGAGC
>DQWH01000085.1 GCA_011042635.1 Bacteroidota bacterium
CTCCTATCTTATTCCGGTTAAACAGAATCATCCTCTGGCCGGAACCCTGCGTTTCAGTCTGGGTTTCGATTTCGACACCATCAGGAAAACAAACAACGGATCATGACAGATATACGCGTTGGATTCGGTCACGATGTACATCCGCTGGGGGAACATGCCAATCTGTGTATCGGAGGTCTGATCATTCCCCATCATAAAGGAACAGTAGGACATTCCGACGGGGATGCCCTCATCCATGCCATTTGCGATGCCCTGCTGGGAGCAGCCAACCTGAGGGATATCGGGGTACATTTCCCCGACAAATCGCCAAAATACAGCGGAATTGACAGCAAGATCCTGTTGCGTGAAACCCTGCAGCTTATCAGGAAGAAAGGGTTCGACGTAGGAAATATCGATACCGTTATCTGCCTGCAGGCCCCAAAAATTATGGAATTCATTCCCCAGATGAAAAAGATTCTGGCGTCGGTGATCGGCCTGGAAGAAGACCGCATTTCCATCAAGGCCACCACCACGGAAAAACTTGGATTTATCGGCCGGGAAGAAGGTATTGCTGCTTATGCCACGGTGCTGATCAGGAAAGAGGAATCCTGACGTTCGACGGCAAATACAACTTTTTTTCTACATTTGCACTAAAGCCAACCGTCATGGAATATACTCTCGTGCTGGGTGCCAGTCCCAACCCCCGCCGCTTCTCATACAAGGCGGTAAAAAGCCTGGTAAGACACAATTACCCGGTGGTGGCCGTAGGATTCAGACCGGGAATGATTGGCGATATTGAAATTCTTACCGGAAGGCCTCCTCTAAAAAATATTCACACCATTGCCCTGTACCTGGGACCGGAAAGACAGAAAGACATGTATGATTATATTCTGGATTTAAATCCAAGAAGGATCATCTTCAATCCCGGTACGGAAAATGATGAGCTGATGGAAAAAGCCCGTTCCCAGGGCATTGAACCGGTCACCAACTGCGCCCTTATCATGCTGAACAACGGAAATTACTGATATCCTGCATTAATATCCTGCGTTTGAAAAGCTCCCGGCCGGCAGTTTTCCGCTCAGCGTATCAGGCTGGCCGAATAATTTTCCCCGTCTATCGTATAGGTCCAGCTCATGGTCCGGAACTCATCGGAGGTATATCCTGAACCCGCTATCCGAAAACCGGCCGATCCGTCGCTAACCTCCTGCTGTGGTATGGTGAGGTTCGATCCGTCAACCGTTCCGCGCACGGAAACGTTAGCTCCCAGCTGACTGAAATTGTGGATGCTCACTTCGCCGGGAGATCCCGGTTTTTCTTCGATATCGAGTATGAAGGTGGAGGGACCAAAAGGACCGTCCTCATAACAGGTCCAGACCCCGTAAATGGTTCCTTCACCAGGTTCCGGCTCACAGGCAACGGGTAGGAAACCCACCAGCATGAGCAGTAATAATCCGTATTCCCTCCCTTTCATTTTACTCATTCCTTCCATACCTTTTTCACTACATCATCGTCGGCCACATAGGGAAGGGTTACCTTCAGGAGGGGGGTTCTTTCCATTTCCCTGCGGATAGCATCGATGGCTCCCGGGTTTCTGGCCCAGCTCCGCCTGGCGATCCCATTATTCACGTCCCAGTGCAGCATGCTTGCCAGCCTTCTGTCAGCTTCCGGAGACCCGTCAAGCAACATGCCAAAGCCCCCGTTTATCACTTCGCCCCAGCCGACACCTCCTCCGTTATGCAGGGAAACCCAGGTGGCTCCACGGAATGCATCGCCGATCACATTCTGCACGGACATATCGGCGGTAAATTTCGATCCGTCGTAAATATTGGCTGTTTCCCGGAAGGGAGAATCCGTCCCCGACACATCATGGTGGTCACGGCCCAGTACTACAGGCCGGCTGATCCTGCCCTCGCGGATAGCCCGGTTAAAAGCAGCAGCAATGGAAATCCGTCCCTCGCAGTCGGCATACAGGATACGGGCCTGCGATCCCACCACCAGTTTGTTCTTCCCGGCTTCCCTGATCCAGAGGATATTGTCCTCCATCTGCTGCCTGATCCCTTCGGGAGCCTTGGCAGCCTGCTCTTCCAGTACCTCCAGAGCTATCCGGTCGGTCAGTTCCAGGTCAGATGCCAGTCCCGATGTACAGACCCAGCGGAAGGGTCCGAACCCGTAATCGAAAAACAGCGGGCCCATAATATCCTCCACGTACGAAGGATACCGGTATTTCCCTTCTGCAGCAAACACATCGGCACCGGCCCTTCCGGCTTCCAGCAGGAAGGCATTTCCATAATCCCAGAAATACATTCCTCTGGACGACATTTCGTTGATGGCCCTCACCTGGCGCTTCAACGATTCATGCACATATTCCCTGAAACGATCGGGATCATCCCTCATCATACGGTTCGATTCCTCCAGGCTGAGCCCAACCGGATAATAACCTCCGGAATAGGGATTGTGCAGGGATGTCTGGTCCGATCCCAGATCGACCTGTACCTGCTCTTCCACCAGTTTCTCCCACAAATCGACCACATTCCCAAGGTATCCCAGGGAAACCGCCTCGCGGTTCGACGAAGCTTCCCTTATCCGTTTCACCAGGCCGTCCAGATCGGTATGCACCTCATCGAGCCAGCCCTGCTTATGCCTCAGCTGCAAAGGTTTCGGATTGATTTCGGCCACTACTCCCACACATCCTGCAATCACGCTGGCTTTGGCCTGGGCGCCCGACATTCCTCCGAGCCCCGATGTTACGAAAACTTTCCCGGCCATGCCTCCCCCGCCATGCATCCTCGCAGCATTCAGCACGGTAATGGTGGTTCCGTGCACAATGCCCTGCGGACCGATATACATAAAGGAACCTGCAGTCATCTGGCCGTACTGGGAAACCCCCAGGGCATTGAAACGTTCATAATGGTCCCTGGAAGAATAGTTGGGCACCACCATGCCGTTGGCCACCACCACCCGCGGCGCCTCCCGGTGAGAAGGGAACAGACCAAGGGGATGGCCCGAATACAATACCAGGGTTTGCTCATCGGTCATTTCAGCCAGGTATTTCATGGTCAGCCGGTACTGGGCCCAGTTCTGGAATACCGCTCCGTTCCCCCCGTAGGTGATCAGCTCGTGCGGATGCTGTGCCACGGACTCATCGAGGTTGTTGCTCAGCATCAGCATAATGGCAGCCGCCTGTACCGAACGGTGAGGAAATTCATCTATTCTTCTGGCCCGTATGGGATAATCGGGCCGGTACCGGTACATGTAAATCCGTCCGTATTCCCTCAACTCGTTGGCAAATTCCTTTGCCAAAATGGCATGATGGCGGGGAGGAAAATACCGCAGCGCATTTTTCAGGGCCAGCACTTTTTCTTCTTCCGTGAGAATATCTTTTCTCGGCGGTGCATGATTCACCGAAGGATCATACGGTTTGGCAGGCGGAATTTCTTCCGGAATCCCCTGCAAAATAGCTTTTTGGAAATCGGAAATCGACATCATTGGAATGGTTTTTGAGCATTGCTTGCATCAAAGTTACATGATGCGGATGACATCACCAGCATTTTTATCAACAGGTTTTTTTAAAACAACCCATGCATAAGAGGAATTCATACGTCCGTGTTTACCTGAAAAACATGCTGCTAACCGCACTGGCAGCGGTTCTTCTTCTGTTCCTGGCATATTTTTCAGTACACAGCGGAAAAAATGCCATTCTCGACCGGCAGCGGTTGTGTATGGAGCAGTGGAATACTATCCATGAGCTCTCGGCAGCAAAACTCCACCTGCTGGAGAAGCTGCAGGAACCCAACATGCCTGTCTTGCCCGAAGAGATAATCAACGGGGTACCCAATACGGGACCGCTGGCTCGCTTTCTGGAAAATTGTGATTCCCTGGCCCTGCAACTGACCGGAAACGAACACAGGCCGGCGGATTACCAGATCCTGAAAGAATACATTAACCATAGCCACGAAATGAAAGCGGCCGTATTACGTTATAATGATCTGGTAAGGGAAAGCAACCATTTTATGAAAGAATTTCCCAATAATTTCTATTCATCCCTTTTTTCCATTCCCAGTTTGCCTGATTTTCAGGAAAATGATAATTATTTATCTAATATTGATATTTATTTATCTGATTATTAATAATTTTAATTATTATATCACTATTATTTATTAATACTTTAATTTTATTAAATATTCGTTTAACACTTGATCCGATGAAAAAGATGCAAAGACGTTCGTTGCTGACCATCCTTTCGGTAGTCATGCTGGCCCCTCTGTTCACAGGATGCGGATACAACAGCATGGTTACAATGGACGAACAGGTGGCCAGTCAGTGGGCCCAGGTGGAAAATGCCTATCAGCGCCGGGCCGATCTGATCCCCAACCTGGTGAACACAGTAAAAGGGTATGCCGATTTTGAACAGGAAACCCTGACCCAGGTCATTGAAGCCAGAGCACAGGCCACGTCGGTGAACATTCAGGCCGACAATCTGAATCCCGAGGCCCTGCAGCAGTTCGAACAGGCCCAGGAGAGTTTGTCCTCGGCTCTTTCCAGGCTGCTGGTAACGGTTGAACGCTATCCCGAGCTGAAAGCCAACCAGAATTTCCTGGAGTTGCAGGCACAGCTGGAAGGAACGGAGAACCGGATTGCGGTGGAGCGCCGGAGATTCAATGAGGTGACTCAACAGTACAATTCCTACATCAGGCGTTTTCCGCAGCTGATCACCGCGGCTATTTTCGGATTTGAGAAAAAAGCCTATTTCGAAGCAGCTCCGGGTGCGGAAGAAGTTCCTACCGTTGAATTTTAATATTGCCTATGAAACCATCCGATTTTATTTCAAAACAGGAAGAGGAAAGGATTCTGGCTTCTATCAGGGAAGCGGAAACCTCCAGTTCGGGGGAGATCAGGGTGCACCTGGAAAAGCACTGCCCCGACGAAAATGTGCTGGACCGGGCAGCCTATGTTTTCCAAAAACTGGGCATGCATAAAACCGAGCTCCGGAACGGAGTTCTGTTCTACCTGGCCGTGGAAGACAAAAAATTCGCCATATTGGGTGATGCCGGGATCAATGCCGTAACCCCCGATGACTTCTGGGACCGGATCAGGGACCACATGCGGGAACATTTTGCTGAAGACAGGTTTGTCGACGGACTGGAAGAAGGGATCAGAATGGCGGGGGAAGCCCTGAAAGAATATTTTCCCTATCAGGAAGGAGACATCAATGAATTATCAAATGAAATATCAAGTGGAAAAATTTAATAAGATGATAAAACGGTTTCTGGCCGGGTTGATGCTCATCGCGGTTTTGACCCCCGGCCTTTCACAGGACATCCCTCCGCGACCCCAACCACCCAGGCTGGTCAACGACATGGCCGGGATTCTGAAAGAGTCGGAAACCGCCCAGCTGGAATCCATGCTGGTACAGTTCGACCGTGCCAGCTCAACCCAGATTGCCGTAGTGACCGTTCCCGATCTCGGAGGGTATGATATATCCGATTATGCCTTCCGGCTGGGAGAAGCCTGGGGAGTAGGACAGGAAGGATTCGACAACGGGTTTGTGGTGCTGGTCCGGCCTAAAACAGCAGAAAGCCGGGGGAGAGTGTTCATCGCCACCGGCTACGGGGTTGAGGAATACGTACCCGATGCCGTGGCCAAACGGATCGTGGAAACCGAAA
>DQWH01000052.1 GCA_011042635.1 Bacteroidota bacterium
CCTGGATCCGGAAAAAATGCCTGAAGTCAGAGGAATCATGGCAATTTCCGATTGCCGGTTTCTGCATACACACGACAAATCGCTGGAAGAAACCTGGGCGCGGGCAGACGAAATGTACGATGCAAAATATCCCGAAGGTATTACCGCCGAAACATTCCGGCTTCCGGCCATTTCGAATGCAGAGCTGGGGGTAATCAACTACACTTCGGGAACAACCGGTTTTTCCAAAGGGGTAATGCTCGATCTGAACACCCTGGCGGCTAATATCCGTTTTGCCCACCGGCACATGGACCTTGATCCGGGCGATGCTATTGTATCTTTTCTTCCCCTGGCGCACACCTATGGCTGTGCCTTTGAATTTTTGTTCCCTTTTACCAGGGGATGCCATATCACATTTCTGACCAAAACGCCTTCGCCACAGATCATTACCCAGGCATTCAAGGAGATACGCCCGAGGCTGATTTTGTCGGTGCCTCTGGTTGTGGAAAAAATATACAAGAAAAACCTGTTGCCGGTAATCAGCAAACCCCACATGAAACTATTGCTGGCTATTCCCGGCATTAACCGGATCCTTCTGAATAAGATAAAACAAAAACTTTCGGAAGTTTTCGGCGGAAACTTCCGGGAACTGGTGATCGGCGGAGCCGCTTTCAACCACGATGCAGAGAAATTTTTCAGAAAAATGAAATTCCCGTTTACCGTGGGATACGGTATGACCGAGTGCGGCCCCCTGATCAGCTATTCAAGCTGGCAAACCACCCGGCTGGGCTCGTGCGGAAAACCGGTAGATACCCTGGAAGTGACCATTGATTCGAATGATCCGGTACGGGAAGTAGGCGAAATCATCCTGCGGGGTGAGAATGTGATGCTGGGGTATTACAAAAACGAAGAAGCCACCAGGGAGATCATTGACGGGGAAGGGTGGCTGCATACCGGCGACCTGGGATTGATGGATGAGGATAAAAACCTGTTTATAAAAGGACGCAGTAAAAGCATGCTTCTGGGTCCCAGCGGAAAGAATATATATCCTGAAGAAATTGAATCGGTGATTAACAGCAAACCCGGGATCAGTGAATCGCTGGTGGTTGATCGCGAAGGAAAAATGGTTGCCCTGATTTATCCCGACAAGGATTTTATGAAAGAACGGGGTCTGACCCCCGAAACCATGCAATCCCTGCTGGATCAGTACCGGAAAGAAGTGAACGAGGAATTACCGGGGTTTATGCGGGTGCACCGTTTTGAACTTCACATGGACGATTTCGAAAAAACTCCCAAGCAAAGCATCAAGAGGTTCCTGTATCAATAGACGGAACACACCGATGAAAAAAGTGGCGCTGATCGTTGGTGGCGGAAGCGGTGTCCGGATGGAGAACACCCTTCCCAAGCAATTCATGGAACTGGAAGGAATGCCCATGATCATGCGTTCGGCCCGGACGTTTGCAGAAACCTATCCCGACATCCGGCTGATCCTGATACTTCCTGCCGGGCAGCTGGCTCTGTGGGAAGAACTGGTATACCGGTACCGTTTTACCCATCTGGTTGAACTGGTGGCAGGCGGATATACACGCTTTCACAGTGTGCAGAACGGGGTGGCCCTGGTCAGACGGGATGAGGTTGTGGCAGTACATGATGCTGCCAGACCGGTGATCAGCCGCGAATTGATCAGGCGATGTTTCGAGCTGGCGGAAGAAAAAGGAAGTGCCGTACCGGTAATGGCTCCGGTGGATTCCATCAGGGAGATCACCGCGGATGGCCATATCCCGGTAAACCGTGAGAATTACCGGCTGGTTCAAACCCCGCAGGTTTTCAGGGGCGATTTTCTGATCGAGGCCTACGATACCGAATACCAGCCTTTTTATACCGATGATGCGGTGGTGGTGGAAGAGGCTGGATTCGCCATATTTCTGACAACCGGCGAACGCACCAATATCAAGGTAACCTATCCGGAAGATTTCCGGCTGGCATCCTGGATGATCAAACAGGCAGGAAAAGGGGAAAAACCATGAGACAGCAAGCGGTTTCGGGTTTCCGCTCTTCTCAGATTTGCTGCAAAAACCGGACAAGCTTCCGCAGGCTGTCCAGGTAAAGGGTAAGATACAGCAGGCTGGTGGTGAACCAGATAAATATGACATTAAACCAGAGGGTATGAATCAGCCGGCCGTTGATCATTTTATAAGGGGCATAAAAATGTGCCCGCCCGAAATCAGACACAGGCATCATAAAAACGGGATCCATTTTCTGAACAAACTCTCCCTGGGTTTGGATAATTTTTGTGGTTTGACGGGTATTTCTGAGAATATCGGAAAGATAGGTATTATGGTGTTTCAGCCGGAGGGTGTCGAATCCTTCCCGGCCGTATATATGCGTTAGACTGTCGTACTTCTGGTTTCTAACGTCATTGGCTTTCCGGTATAATTGCTCGTAATAACTTTTGGTGTTGTACAGGTAGTCCATTACCCGTTCGCTCAGCGACGCGTCGAACAAGTCAGGCTGCAGGTATTCTGCCTGTAAGAAGGGTTCCAGTCCGGTTCGCCGTGAAAGTTTGAACAGTTCATTCCTGAGCAGGTTGATTTCTTCCCTGATCCATTCTTCGTTGGTTTCATCAATTTCATGATACATAAGAATTTCTTTTACCAGGTTTTCCAGGCGTGGAAGCAGAAAAGCCGTGTGATAATTGCTCTCACTGATTTGCTGGTCGGCCTCGTAAAAGAGTGATTCGAAGCGGTTATTCCGGAACTGTTCCACTGCCATGGCTTCGTAGGCCCACCGCGTGGTCATCAGGTCGCCGATCACCGGCACGTATTTCCGGTTTGTAATGGCCGGGTGAAGGTCGTCAAAATGGATCATGGCTCCTCCGAAAAGGATCTGGGGAACCATGATAAGGGGAATGAGAATATAGATGGTTATGACCGAATCGAAAGCCGATGAAATATTCATTCCCAGCATGTTGGCAAAGCAGGAAGTGGTAAACAGGATTACCCAGAAGGGTAGCCACATGTCGTGTATATCCAGGATCAGATGGGCCGGAATAACAAAGGTCAGGGTTTGTATGCCCGAAACGATAAAGAGATAACCGATTTTGGCATTCAGATAGGAAAAACGGCTCAGGTTGAGGAATGATTCTCTCTGCAGGATCTTGCGGTCGCGTATGATTTCTTCCGCACTGACCGTAAGACCCAGGAAAAGGGCCACCACCACCGACATAAAAAAGAAAACCGGAATATTTTTATTGTTTCCGAAAAGATAAATATCCTCTTCAATGAATTTGGTAAAGTATCCCAGGATGATAGCCAGCAGGGGCGCTTCCAGGAAATTGATCAGCAGGTATTGCCGGTCGGCCAGTTTGGTGCGAAGGTTTCTGTTGAAAAAAATGCGGAACTGTTCCAGGAGGCCGGGTATGGAAAACGGACTTTCCGGAAGGGGAGCCTCGGCGGGTTTGGGGAGGGAGATTTTCGACTCAATCCTTTCCCGGTATTCCCGGTACCATTCATGAGGTTTTGTTTTGCGTTCCTGCGTTTCATTTCCGTAATCGTCAATTGTCCTCGACTCGATAATCTGCAGAATCTGCTCAGGGTTCACGTTCCCGCAGGTGGGGCATTCCCCTTCGGCGGCATTTACCTGGCTGCTGATCTTTTTGAAATAGTTCACCGCATCGATCGGATTGCCCACATAAATGGGATAGCCCCCTGTGTCGAGGATGATGAGCTGGTCGAACATTTTGAAAATGCCGGAAGAGGGCTGATGAATATTAACAAGGACCAGTTTGCCTTTCCGGGCCTGATTTTTCAGCAGCGACATGACCTTGTCGGAATCCATTGAAGAAAGACCCGAGGTCGGTTCGTCCACGAACAGGACCGAAGGTTCTCTCATAAGCTCCAGCCCGATGTTCAGTCTTTTTCTCTGCCCTCCGCTGATGAACTTCTTCAGCGGATTACCCACTTTCAGGTGGGCTACTTCCACCAGGTTCAGGTCTTTCAGCATGCTTCTGGTGACGCGTTTAATGTCTTGCTCATTGAAATCCCTGAAACACAGGCGGGCATTGTAGTAAAGATTTTCGTAAACGGTAAGTTCTTCCACCAGCAGGTCTTCCTGGGGGATATACCCGATAATTCCCTCCAGGGTTTTCTGGTGCCTGTAAACATCGTATCCGTTGATCAGTATCCTGCCTTCATCGGGGGGCAGTTTTCCGTTGAGGATGTTCAGTAAAGTGGATTTTCCGGTACCGCTTCCTCCCATGATACCCACTATGTCTCCGGAACCGGCGGTGAAGCTGAACGGATGGATACCGTTTTCACTGTTTTTGAACCGGAAGGAAATGTTTTCTACTGTCAGTCTCACAGGGGTTTTCAGGCGGTCTTCCATGAAACGGGAAGCAATTTCGGTAAAATACAGGGAACGGATATTGGGTCCCCTGATGATGGCCCCCCGTTTCATAAAATAACTGTGTCCGGGAGCAATCTTTTGGTTTTCAAGATACAGGTTCAGTTGACCGGTATATTTGAATATGAAGGTATCGATACTGGATACATACAAAAACAGGATCTGGCCGTAAAGATTTTCCACGTATATATGTTTCATTTCCTCTTTCGATGAGTATTTCCGGTTCCGTGCCATGAACCAGGCCAGTTCCTGCGACCATTCTTTCAACTCATTGTCAATGGCCAGCAGTTTGTCTTTTTCGATACGTTCGGTTCCTTTGCCGATAATGAAAGGATAAATGTTGTTGTATTCCGATTCCCCGATATTGAAGACCTGTGCAACCGTCCGGGCAAATTCTTCTTCCTCGCGGGTGACTTTTCCGTCTTCATTTACGAATTCCAGCAGGTAAAGGAAAACTTCCATGCGTTCGTTCCTCAGCAGGCCGCGCTTGATCTGCCGGCATACATTGGTCACCTGGAACGACAGGAGGGATTGCTGCCCGGGATAGGAAGAGGGATCGGCATCACGAAGCTCCCGGGTATAGAAATCGATATAATTGTCGTATACTTTCAGGTATTCAATCAGCAGCTCAGTGGTCAGGTATCTTTTCAGGAAGGTAGCGACGATGTTCCTGCAGCTTTCCGAATCTATCCTCCGGCTGATAACGGCTACCAGGGCAAACAAGTGGATCAGGGCATTGAGGACGGACTCATTCATAGGGATTACCCGTTTGTTCAGCGAATTTAATAAAATATTCAGGTTCTGTGTGATCTTTCCTTTCCGTTAACCATAAAACGTTGGGACCCGTGTTTTGATTGCCAGACATTTCATAATCCTAACCCGGACCGGCAGGTGGCACGGAAGAAATAACACAAATATTTTCATACTTTTTTCCGTATCGCCCGAACTACGTAGAAAACTACGGAGGTAACTACGTAGATACTAATCCATGGTCGTTAGCGGAGCAGGTTTCTGGACATGATCGTAAATAAATCCCTTCCCTCACAGTTGAAGACCTGCTGCGAGCGGAATCGTGCAGAAGGAAGGGGTCGGAAGAAGGATAACAGAAAAAATAGAAATAATGCAACCCCTCCGGGGTTGTCTGTATTTTTTTGATGGCAAATTCTATTACTACAATAATGGAAGCACCGCCGACGACGGGGCTGCCCCTCAGGGCTACCTTTCCTCTGGAGAACG
>DQWH01000182.1 GCA_011042635.1 Bacteroidota bacterium
CCCGATGTAATCGGCTATCACCACTACATACCCCATGGAGGCAACCGATTGCAGCAACTGGTACAGTTCGTAATTCGGATTGGTGCTGGGGGCATTATCCAGCAGGGTGTTGGTTCCGTTCTGGAAAATGAGTACGGGATAGTCACCGGGTGTGGTGGGCACACAGACCGGGCCGGACACCTTCAGGTCTTCGCCCTGGAATGTTGTATGGTACACGATCCTGTAAACAGTTGCACCGTCGCTGACTTTATCCAGGAGGACGATCACCTCCGGGTACACATAGGAAGCCGAGGCGATCAGGTTGGTATAATACTGGGCAGTGCGGGTGTATAATTTATCCGCAGATGCCAGGTAATCTTTCCCGGCGAATGGATTGTCTTCCTTCTGACAGGAGAATGTAAACAGGGATACGGCCAGCAGGAAGGTTGGGAGGGTTTTGAATATTCCTGGGTTCTTCATCTTCATGGCTTTGGATTTGCCTTATTAAAAAAAGATACATCTTTTCTGCGGGAATAGGTAGATTCCGGGGTGCAGGAAGGATACTGCTGGTTTCAGATCTCAGAGAAACGTTCCAGGAACCTCCTGTCTTCCGCATCCAGGTCGGGTTTGCTGAATGCAGTCCTGCCATTGAACCAGGAAAGGAGGATTTCCTGCCGTGCAAACAACTGGTAAAGCATTTGTTCCAGCAACCAGTCATCTACCTGGAAACCTTTCTCTAGCAACCAGGCAGAATTCCCCTCGTTGATCATCCGTCCTGCCCGCAGGGGGAAGGCATAGAGGGAAGGGAACCGGAGCTGATCACCGGGGTCCTTGAATTCCCTGATGCAGGATTCCAGGCTGGATGACAGGTAAATCTTGCAGGCCAGCGGCCGCGCGGGATAGACCGAGCAGCTTCCCTCCTCCAGCAGGGGGCAGGAAGCTTTGAAAAGCATAAATTCACTGGCCTTCAGGCCAATTGTCTGACGGGCTTTTTCGAAGGTGCGGGCAATGACTTTTTGCTGCCTGTCTTCGGGGAAATGCCTCCGGATCCACTGAACCAGATAAATGAGTTCATAGGGGCTGGCCATGATCGCCTGGTGGCAGCACCAGGAACATCCTTTCCGGCAATCTACCGGGAGGGATTCCTTCCTGCAGCGGTCCATAAAACTCCCGATCAGCCCGTCAACCAGATCGTACATATTTTCAATGAGTTCCGACAAGTGCTGCTCTGAAACATCCCTTCCAAGAAATTCTTCAGTCAGCCGGTAGCCATCAGAGAAGAACATCCGGTCTGAATCAGTGAAAGGAGACATAGATCCATTTTATCTTCTGTTAATTTAATATTTTTCATTCGATTCAAGCTATTGATATATTATTATTTATATAAAATTCAAGTTTCCCTGTATTCCCTCGGTGAAATATTGTAAATTGTACATCCAAACCATAAGCTAGAACCAAAATATCTGAAAATGAACATTCAATTCTTTGAACCCCTCAGCCGGGCCTGGGATCGGATGGTGCTGATCCTCTTCCGGCCCTTTGACCTGGGAAAATGGTTTACCATAGGTTTCACCGCATTCCTGGCCGACCTGATGAATGGTCCCGGCGGTTCAGGCAGCGGAGCCAGGGCCGATCAGTCTCGCTGGAGTCATCACCAGTTCGGGGAGTTTTTCCGGTTTCCGGAGAGAGCCTGGGACTGGCTCCTGGCCCACCCCCTGTGGAGCTCGCTGATCGTGGCGGGGATACTCATCCTGATCATCCTGACCGTTCTGTTCACCTGGCTCAGTTCCAGGGGAAAGTTCATGTTTCTTGACAACGTGGTCCACAACCGGGCGGAAGTGGTCATGCCCTGGAAAGAATACCGGCGGGAAGCCGACTCCCTGTTCCTGTGGAGGCTGATTTACGGGTTTATCGTTTTCGGGTTGATCATGACAGTTCTCGTGATGGCCTTCCTGTCTTTCAGTGCCCTCTACTTTGATGATGCCCCCCGGGAGCTGTATTTTTCCAAAGGTATCGGGATCGGATTGCTCCTGTTCCTGCTGATCATCATCTTATCCTATATTGACCTGTTCCTGACAGGCTTTGTGGTTCCGGTGATGTATAAGAAAAGGGTAGGGGTGATGCGGGGATGGGGGATCTTCCTCAGCCTGTTCTCCAGGCAGCTGGGTTACTTTATCGTTTTCGGGCTGATCATGTTGCTCATGATCATCCTGGCTGTGATGGCAGTGATTGTTTTTGGCCTGGGTACCTGCTGCATCGGCTTCCTCCTGCTGATCATCCCATATCTCAATGCCGTGGTGCTGCTCCCCCTGAGCGTGCTTTTCCGCTCCTACAGCCTGGAGTTCCTGAAGCAGTTTGGGGAGGAGTACGATGTGTTCCCGGCAGAAACCGCATCCTGACAGCAGAGATTTCTGATTTGAGAACAGAAACAGAAGGACTCGGCGGACCCGGCAGGCGGAACCGGTTGTTTTTTGTAACAGCTGCCCTGTTGTTCCTGGGATATATGTTCCTGGTCAATCCGGCCGGAGCCCCCCTGCCTGAATGCCGGTTTCATAGCTTAACCGGACTTCCCTGTCCCACCTGCGGCATGACCCATTCCATGCATGCCTTTTTGCACCTGCAATGGGCCAGTTCCTTTGCCTTTCACTGGATGGGATCCGTGCTGTGCCTGCTTTTGATATTCCTGGTTCTGAAATTCAGTGTTGAGCTGGTCAGAGGAAGCGTTTACAGGATCCTTCTCTTTCGGCACCAGGGCTGGTTCTTCTGGGGCCTGTTGCTGCTGGTCTGGCTGGCCTATTGGTTCGGCCGGCTCCTCCACGGATAAAAAAAGGCTGTGGATCCCACAGCTCTTTTTCAACCTGAGCAGGGTTTAGCGCTCCTTCATACTCAGGGCCGAATTGGAATAGCTGATCAGGCTGACATATTCTTCGTTCAGCTTCCGGGCAGCTTCCGCCGAGCCTTCCTGCTTGATAAAAGCCTGGTACCCCTGGATCCCTTCCTCCGAATATTTCCATTCCATTTCGGCGGGACCGTCTTTCATGTGCCAGATGAACATGGCATCGTATTCCCCGGTCATGAACCAGTGGGTTTGCGGAGCTTCCATGATGCCTTCACCGGCGGATTCGAATTTGCTGATGATCTCCTTTGCCCGTTCTATCTTGCCAGGCAGAAATTTGACATAGACCACCTGGGAATAGTCGACATTGGGGTACTTCTGGGATTTCATCTCTTCTTCCTGGGCGGAGAGCCCCTGGATGGCAAACAGGCAAAGAGCCAGAACAAGTAATTTTTTCAATTGTGCCGGCCATCCGTTGGCGGATGGCCCGTTCGAATCACCGATGGTGAGGATGTTCAGTTTTTTCGAATGGCAGCTGTCATTCACCGGCAGCAGTGAAAGCGCCTCGGGGGCAATCATCTCATGCCCTCCTTCAAAGATCGTCAGCCTGAGCCGGGGGAGTTCACGGTAAAGATATACTTTTCTGTCTCCCAGGTATAGGCAGGTATCAGGGGATTGATTCATCCTTTTCTCCAGCAGGACCAGCATCAGGCTGTCTGAAACGATTTTTCCCGTATCTACCGGGTAAATCTGCCTGACCAGGTTGTTGTACATATTGATGGAATGGCTGACCGGTACGGAACCTGTAAAGCCGTCGTATACGCCGGCATAAATACAAAGTGTGGCATTGTTTCTTTTTTCATCCGGAACCTGCATCAGCTCCGGTGAACGTTTTCTTGCTTCAGCAGGGTTGAACCCGTTTCTTCCCGTGGTCACTTCTTCCAGATCCCGTGCATATTCCAGCCCCCGCCCCGTGCATTCCCAGTACCAGTCCACCAGGTTTGTGACGGGGGCCCAGGCATGGAAACTTTTTACCGGGTAATTCAGTTTGAAATAGGACATCAGGGTGGTGTATCCGCCTCCGGAAACGCCAATAATATGTACCTGGGAAGGATCAATATGGGCGTGCTCTATGGCAAACTGAATGGCATCTTCAATATCATAAATGACCTGTTCGCTTCCGCAGGCTTCCGGTTGATTGTTTGGTCCTCTGAAATCGGGGTGGATGTAATTCCAGTCTCTCAGCAAGATTTCCTCTGCCAGTGGGTCTTCCTGCAGGTAGTCTCCACTCCAGGTATGCAGCGATACGATGAGGGGCCGGGGTTCCTTCTGCCGGGCTCTGTATAACATTGCCCGCTGGGTTTTCCTGTCAAAGCTTGATTTTATTTCAACGCCGGCAAACGCTTCCGGCCAGCCTTTGTAAGACTTAATAGCCCTCCCGCAGTTTCCTGGGGTGTAAGACGTGTTATGCCAATAAAACCGACCAGCTGGATCAGAATGAAATGTTTTATTGCAAGCTGGTATAATTCAGGTATTCAATATTCTGCATTATTTTTGATAAACTCTTACGTAATCCACTTCAAATTTGTGGGGGAACAGGCTGTCGTCGATCCCTTTCTTGCCACCCAGGTTGCCTCCGATAGCCAGGTTCAGGATGAGGTAAAAAGGCTGATCAAATGGCCATGCATCAATGCCTTCTCCGTTGTTCTTATAGGTAAAGAATTGATTCCCGTCTACATAACTGCTAATTTCATTTTCGTCCCATTCCATGGAATATACATGAAAGGCTGTGGTGGCAGTTGTCAGGGTTGTTTTCTTACCAACCTGTGTGCCGACCATGTGATTATACCTGGCTGTATGTAAGGTCGAGGATACGGTATCGGGTCGGTATTGTCCTAAAAAGTGTGTCATCAAAGATATTGATTAATTCGTTCACCAAATTCAAGTCTTAAAGTTGTTAAAATCTGGGGCCAGTTTCTGACCTTCTTTTTCCAGGTTTTTTGGTTGTTTTCAACCGGTAGATACAAATACAACTTTTTTCGGTTAATTCCAAAAAGGTGGATCATTCCCTGAAACGAGCAGAATGGATCAGGTCCCGGCATGGACATCTGCCTGATAGCCCGCTGGTATCTCAGTCGCCTGGCCCTTTCTGTGTTCCCTGGGCCTGGCTTGCCTAATGACTTATTTGACAGAAGTTTCAATGATATCTCAAGATATCTGTAAATGAAACGGCAAAATTAATGAAAAATGGTTTCTTATTGGGGTCAATTTTGTACAATGTCAAAGTCGCCTGTCTTTCTTTTTCTCTTTATCTCCATCTCCATCACCATCACCATCACCACTTTCGCCCAGGAAGCGTTCAGAGGCATCCCCCACATACGGAATTACAATAGATCGGAATATCATGCCGGCACCCAGAACTGGGGGATCATTCAGGACCAGCGGGGTTTTCTTTATTTTGCCAACAATGATGGCCTGTTGTTTTTTGATGGGGGAGAATGGAATCTGAGCAGGATCTCTGCGAGTTCTCCTCTCAGGAGTATACTGGTTGACAGTGAGAACAGGATCTATGTTGGGCTGATCAATGATTTCGGGGTGATCAGCAGAAGAGACGACAAAGCTGTTTCATATAGAAGTCTGAAAAGCCTGTCCCTTTCGTACAGCAAGGGATATAAATATATGGAAGAACTGAAAAGAGAAGGACTGGTGGAAAACAGGCTCAGTCCGCCCAAGTATAATCTGGTAGAG
>DQWH01000118.1 GCA_011042635.1 Bacteroidota bacterium
CAACTGTAACCTGGGCAAAGGTCACTGGACGTTTGTGCCGACTGATATTACCTATCAGGCCAGGCCTCACAGCGGCGGGTACAGCAACGCTCTTTTAATAGTAGAAAATTAATATTAACCTTGTATGAAAGTGGTATACTTTTGAAGTGAAATAGTGGTATGGTTTTCAAGTGAAGGAAACATATGGCATTGATCTTTCGGTTATTTTTATGAATTTCCGGTTTTAAAGAAAAAAAGGGGTGGAATGAAAGAGTGAAACAGCAGATTACTTATATTCAGTATAAATAATTTAAGTGTAATTAGTACATTAAAGTTTTTCTATATATTTGTTAAATGATTATAAAATCATGGGGAGGTCTTTCTGTAAAATAACTGGCAGTCAATGTAATACAGAATTGGCCGACAAGCTTTCCGGCAGGAGGAGCCCCTTGTATTTTCTGAGCTGTTCCCTTATTATTAACCACCTTAAAGAAACGTTCTATGACACTCGTTGATTGGATTGTTCTGGGAATATTCTGTTTGCTTCTGATTGGCGTGATTGTATGGGTAGTCCGCCAGAAAAAAGATACCAGTGCAGATTACTTCCTGGCCGGCAGGGATGCTACCTGGATTGCCATTGGTGCATCCATTTTTGCCTCGAACATAGGATCGGAACACCTGGTTGGTCTGGCCGGTGCCGGAGCTTCCAGCGGTATGGCCATGGCCCACTGGGAAATGCATGGATGGATGATCCTTCTGCTCGGATGGTTGTTTGTTCCGTTTTATGAGCGGAGTGGGGTGTTTACCATGCCCGAGTTTCTTGAGAGAAGATATAATAAGCAATCGCGGTCTTTTCTTTCCATTATCTCCCTGGTTAGCTATGTGCTCACCAAAGTGGCTGTTACTGTTTATGCCGGAGGAGTGGTGTTCAAACAGGTATTTGGTATAGAATCCATGTTCGGGATTGATTTCTTCTGGATCAGTGCCATCGGACTGGTTATTCTCACCGGGATCTATACGGTGCTGGGCGGTATGAAAGCCGTGTTATGGACGTCTATAATACAAACACCCGTACTTTTGATCGGTTCTCTGGCCGTTCTGGTGATCGGGCTCATTAAGCTCGGAGGATGGAACGAAATGATGGAAATCTGCCGGGCCGTTCCTGTAAATGATTATGGCGACAGTATGACGAATCTGATCCGATCGCCGAAGGACCCGGACTTTCCATGGACCGGGGTTCTTCTCGGGTCGGCTATCATCGGTTTCTGGTACTGGTGTACCGACCAGTATATTGTACAGAGGGTACTTTCCGGCCGTAATCAGAAGCAGTCGAGAAGGGGAGCCATTTTCGGTGCTTACCTGAAATTGACACCGGTCTTCATCTTCCTGATCCCCGGGATGATCGCCTTCGCTTTGAATGAAAAGGGTCTGATGCCCCTGGAACATTCCGATGCCGCTTTTCCAACTATGGTGAGGGAATTGTTGCCAATCGGATTCAAAGGGATTGTAGTGGGAGGTATACTGGCCGCTCTGATGAGTTCGCTGGCCTCTCTGTTCAATTCATCCGCTACCCTGTTCACGGTGGATTTCTATAAAAAATACCGTCCCAATGCCCCTGAAAAAGAACTGGTGCGTGTCGGACGCATCGCTACGGCTACCGTGGTGGTGTTGGGGGTATTGTGGATCCCCGTTATGAAGGGACTTGGCAAGGTGCTTTACGAGTACCTGCAGGACGTGCAGTCGCTGCTGGCTCCGGGTATTGCAGCCGCATTCCTGCTGGGGATCATTTCCAAGAAAACCACGCCGGCTGCCGGTATTACCGGATTGCTGGTGGGTTTTGTCCTGGGTATGACCCGGCTGGTGATGAATGTTTTCAAATCGGGAATGAACCCTGACACGCTGATTTACAAGGTGTTTGTTGCCCCCAACTGGCTGCATTACGAGATCGTTCTGTTCGGCCTGATCATCCTGGTGATGCTGGTGGTTTCCGCCTTTACGGAAAGAAAGAATGAGACTTCCATCGAGGGACTTTACCTTGGCTCCGCTACCGGAGTACAGAAAGCCATTACGCGGGCCAGCTGGAACAAATGGGATGTGATCCATTCCTTTATCATCCTGGGTGTGATCGTGGCATTCTATATCTATTTCTGGTAAACCGGTAAAAATCAATAAGCGAAATATTATGGAACATTACAAGAACAAGGAGCTGTGGTTTGTTACGGGCAGTCAGCATCTGTATGGTGAGGAAACATTGAAGCAGGTGGATGATGATTCCCGGGTGATTGCAAAACATCTGGGCACATCGGAAGCCATTCCCCTGCGGGTGGTATTTAAGCCGGTGCTGACCAGTTCCGAAGCCATTCATACCTTATGTCAGGAAGCAAACAGCAGCTCTTCCTGTGTTGGCCTGATTACCTGGATGCATACCTTTTCTCCGGCCAAAATGTGGATACACGGACTGAGTATTTTGCAGAAGCCCTTCCTTCACTTTCATACACAGTTCAACCGGGATATTCCATGGAACGAGATCGACATGGATTTCATGAACCTGAACCAGTCGGCCCACGGTGGCCGCGAATTCGGATTCATTGTGACCCGGATGCGGTTAAACCGGAAAGTGGTGGCAGGTCACTGGAAAGATGAAGAGGCCCTGTCGAGGATCGGCACCTGGGCACGTGCAGCGGTTGCTTTCGACGATGCCAGAAGGCTTAAAATTGCCCGTTTCGGTGATAACATGCGCGATGTGGCCGTGACCGAAGGTAATAAGGTTTCAGCCCATATCAAGCTGCATTATTCGGTGCACGGATACGGAGTGGGTGACCTGGTGAAGGAAGTGAATCAGGTGGAAGATGCTGCGGTTAAAAAGCTGATCGATGAATATGCCGATACATATCAAATGGATGCAGGAGTGAAGGATACCAAATTCCTTCATGACGCTGCCCGCATTGAGCTGGGTATGCAGGCATTCCTGGAGAAGGGTGGATTCGGAGGCTTTACCACGACCTTCGAAGACCTGTACGGATTGCCCCAGCTTCCCGGCATTGCTGTTCAGCGGCTGATGGATAAGGGATACGGTTTCGGTGCCGAAGGCGACTGGAAAACAGCTGCCCTGGTGCGTTCAATGAAAGTAATGGCCGAGGGTCTGCCGGGAGGCACCAGTTTTATGGAAGATTATACCTATCACCTGGAGCCGGGGAATATGGCCGTTCTGGGTGCTCATATGCTGGAAGTCTGTCCGTCTGTGGCAGAAGGGAAACCCCGGCTGGAAATACATCCTCTCTCCATCGGTGGGAAGGAAGATCCGCCGCGCCTTGTTTTTAAAGCCGGTCCGGGGAAAGGACTGAACGCCTCGGTGGTGGATCTGGGGAACCGGTTCCGGATGCTTGTGAATACGGTGGAAGTGGTGCCCTGTCCGGACATGCCCAAACTGCCGGTTGCCAGCGTGCTGTGGAAGCCGATGCCCGATCTGAAAACGGCTGCGGAAGCCTGGATCATGGGAGGCGGTGCCCACCATACAGGCTTTACCAAAGCCCTGAACACAGAACACCTGGAAGACTTTGCTGCCATGGCGGGCATCGAATTCTTCCTGATCGACGAGAATACAACCCTTGCCGGACTGAAAGATCAGATCAAACTCAATGAGATTTACTATCTGGTTGCCGGCGGATTTCGGTAAGGAATGAATATTTTGCCGGTATCTCTAAATAACTGGAAAACAGACTAATAATGACAGGGTATTACCAGATTGAAGGACGACATCTTGTTGCTGTTGACTGTATCATTTTCGGGTATGACATCAGGGATAAAGACCTGAAGTTATTGCTGGTAAAGAGAAATATGGATCCGGGGAGGGGGGAATGGAGCCTCCCCGGAGGTTTTGTGAAGGAAGGTGAAGGGGTGTTCGAGGCTGCATGCCGTGTGCTCAATCAGCTGACCGGATTACAGAATGTATACATGGAACAGTCGTTTGCATACGGCGATGTCAACCGCGACCCCGGAGGGCGGGTTATTTCCGTTACCTATTTTGCTTTGATCAAGTACCTCGACATTGATCCCGTGAAGCAGAAAACAAGCGGGGCACAGTGGCGGTCGATGAAAGAGCTTCCCAAACTGGTGTTTGATCACCGCAAAATGGTAGACCGGGCCCTGCGGCAACTCAGGGAGAAAGTGAAGATCAAACCCGTTGGATTCGAACTGCTGCCCGAAAAATTTACCCTGGTGCATCTGCAGGATCTGTATGAAGCCATTTACCAGAGAAAGGTCGACCGGCGAAATTTTCGCAAGAAGATTCAGTCAATGAACCTGCTGGAAAAACTCGACGAGAAAGAAAGGGAAACTTCCAAGCGGGGAGCTTTTTACTATCGCTTTCTTCCGGCCAATTATGAGGAATTTACCAGGCAGGGATTCTATTTTAACCTGGATGTCAGTTAAAAAACATACTGACCGGGGATCTATGCGGGGCCAATGCCCTTTCAGTAAGGAACGGTTAAAAAACCGAATGCAATGAAAGAACTGAAAGAGATAGTTTGGAAGACCAATCTGGACCTGATGCGAAGCGGTCTGGTGGTCCTCACATGGGGGAATGTCAGTGGTTTCGACCCCGAAAGGCAGCTTATGGTGATCAAACCTTCGGGGGTGGATTACGATCTGATAAAGCCGCGTGATATGGTGGTGGTCGATATGGAAGGGAAAACGGTGGAAGGGAAACTGCGCCCTTCCTCTGACACGCCCACACACCTTGAACTGTACCGAAGGCTGGGTGGCCTGGGAGGTATTGTGCATACCCATTCAAGGTACGCTGTTTCCTGGGCACAGGCCGGGAAGGATATTCCCGCCATGGGCACCACCCATGCCGATCATTTTTACGGCAGTATTCCCTGTACCCGCAAACTCACACAGGAAGAGGTGGAAAAGGATTACGAGCTGAATACCGGCCGGGTGATTGTGGAACGTTTCCGGAACCTGGATCCCCGCGCTGTTCCCGGAGTGATCGTCAACGATCATGGCCCGTTTACCTGGGGAAAAGATTCAGAAGATGCCGTGAAAAATGCTATCATCCTCGAAGAAGTGGCAGCCATGGCTTTCAATACGGCGCTTCTGGGAGCCGGAGACCCGGTGGATCGGTATCTTCTTGACAAGCATTATTTCAGGAAACACGGAAAGGATGCTTATTACGGGCAAAACGGAGACTGATTTTCCCGGTCGTTTTCAGGTGGAATAGGTTAGTATCTGACAGGTAAAATCAAAAAAAAACATTGGTTATGAGTAAATATGTAATTGGAGTAGATTTCGGAACATTATCCGGACGGGCGGTTATCGTCAATGTGGAAACCGGAGAAGAAGTGGCTACCAGTATTTATCATTATCCTCACGGGGTAATGGATGAAAAACTGCCCGACGGCACCCCGCTGGGAATCGACTGGGCTCTGCAGCATCCCGATGATTACCTGGAGGTTTATGCCAATACCATTCCCGAGGTGCTGCGCAAGTCGGGAGCAAAACCTGAAG
>DQWH01000108.1 GCA_011042635.1 Bacteroidota bacterium
CCTGAATCCCGGCCATTCCACCCCTATGGTGGCGGAAACTCTTATGTGCCATGCCGGAAGCAAAAACGAAGATCCGGAAAAGACCGGGGTTGCGGATTTTTTTGAAATGACCACGAACCCGGGGCAGAAAACCCTGGTAATGAAAGTTCAGGAAGTTTATAACCGGTCGGGAATCAACAGGGGGATATTTACCATAGACTGATGCAGGAAAACAAACTTTGTCTTCACACTCCTTTCACTGTCACATCGGCTGATACCGACATGTTTGGCAGGATCAGGCTGAGCGCCCTGCTGAACTTCCTGATCCAGTCGGCCATTCAGTCGGCCGACAACCTGGGTTTCGGATTCAGCCATCTGAAAAAGCAACAGTTATTCTGGGTGCTCAGCCGTATGAACCTGGAGATGGTCCGGCCTTTGGCCTGGTACGAAACCGTGGAAGTGGAAACCTGGCCGAAAGATGTTGATAAAATACTCTATATCAGGGACTTTCTGGTTCGTGACCGGAACGGGAAGATCGTAGCCCTGGCTACCTCAGGCTGGCTGGCCATTGATACCGAAACCAAACGCCCCGGGCTGTACCGCGGGGCCGAAGCCGAATACCTCACCCGGCTGAAAAACAAGCATGCACTGGAAGAATTTCCTCAGAAGATGCCGCCTGTGGAAAAAGGGGAAGAATTTCATATACGGCCAGCTTTTTTTGATATGGACCTGAACCGGCATGTCACTTCCACCCGGTATATTGACTGGATGATGGATACCTTTCCGGTAGATTTTCACCGTGATCACTACCCCACTCTTCTGAAAGTCAATTACCTCAAAGAAACCAGACCGGGTATGAAAATGGTGATGCTGCGTAACCGCTACGAAGAAGAAGTCTATGGATTCCAGGGCAACCATCTGCCCGGCATGTCGCCCTCGGTAAGGGGACAACTGGTGTTCGGTAAAAACAGGGTTTCATCAGGGGATCAGTTGCCTCACTGACAGAAAAAACAAAAGGGATTTTGGCCGGCCTTTTTGAAAGCCTGGCCGGGTTCATTATTTTTATGCAAAAAATCAATGATACATCAAGTAAAAGGCCGGATCGCGGCTTTTCTTGCGGGACTTTCCGCATTACTTACCCTGTATGCCTCCCTCAGAGGGATACTGAATCAGAGTCTGTATACCGAAGTGGCCGAAGCCGGAACCATTTCATCTTTCCTTGTTACAGGTTCCCTGGCCCAGGATATCATCCTGCTGCCCACTGCCCTGCTTTTGCTGGTCCTAACCGTACGTTTCCTCCGCAAACCGTCACTCAAAACATTGATCCTGAACCTGGGTCTGATCAGTTTTATTTTTTACGGTTATGGACTGTATGTAATTCAGGGGCAATACACCGATCTGTATGTTATTTACCTCGCCATATTCGGGCTCTCCCTGTATGCCATGATATACGGGCTTCTGGCAGTTCGCTGGGATGAAGCATCCTCCACCACTCTTTCAAAACAGCTCAAGGCATCTCTGGCCGCTTTTCTCCTGCTCATCCCACTGGTTCTGATACCGGTCTGGCTAATGCTGATCTTCTCCGACATCAATGCACATATCCCTTCCGATACCTACGCCGTTTTTATACTCGACCTCTGCATTGTTTTTCCTGCCCTGGTCATTATCGCCTGGTTACTATTTACCAACCGGCCGTCTGGGAATATTCTCGGAGGCGTAGCCATTATCAAGGCATTCACCATATGCCTGTCAGTGGTTTTTGGTGAATGGTACCAGGGTTTTACCGGCGACCTGCCCCTCAATACGGGCATGATAGCCATTTTCCTTCCCCTCACCCTCCTCAGCCTGGCCCTGGTGATATGGTATTACAGCCAGTTAAGGATCACTTCCTGATATCAGGATATTTTTTTTCGTGCTTACTTCACCGGAAAAGTTCAGGATGTTCCGGCAAAACTGAACGAAGACCTGGCAGCCTGTGAGGCAGGTCAGGGTGAAAACGCCCGTTTTACCCCGGAAGAAGCCCTTAACAGCATCAATCACCCCATCGGCAAAGAAATACCCGATCTGCTGCCCACATCCAGGGAGAAATGGCTATGGTGGCGGAAGAAGATGATGCCAGGGGCAGATCCATGGGAATTGCCGGATTGTTTGTTCAAAGAAATTAAAGGAATTACCGGAACGGGGGAAAAATGCCTCAGGGGAAATTGTAAGCGACTCTCCCATGCTGTCAGGTTATCAATACCATTCTTTCCCTGCCGGTAATCATGCAGAACGATCCCTGCCAGAAACGAATCCGGCCAGGCAATTACAAGGCCTTCATGACCAGAACCACCGACGATGCCGGAAAAGTAAACTGGGATATTCAGATGCCCTTCGGTTCGTCTCTGCTCATTTTCCGGTGCTCAGGCATTGAGGATGAGGCCACCGTTACCGGCCCGGCCAATACCCTTCAGGTGGAAAAGATCGTGGCAGCTGCACAGCAGGAAAAAAGTCGGGTATAGGGAGTCAGGCAGTACGCGAATTATTCGTATCTTGTCAGACATAAGCATGTCGTCATGATTCCTGAAATTCCTCTTCTGAAACACACCCGTTCAGGCTTGTTTTTCCTGATCGCCGGACCCTGCGTTATTGAAAGTCGCGATCTGGTATTCCGCGTTGCTGAAACCATGACGGCGATTACCGATAAACTGTCTGTGCCATACATATTCAAGGCTTCCTACAAAAAGGCAAACCGGTCGCGCCCCGATTCTTTCACAGGCATTGGCGATGAAAAAGGGTTGAGGATCCTCAGCGAGGTAAGACACCGGTTCAACATTCCGGTGCTGACCGATGTGCATTCGGCGGAGGAAGCCCGGCGGGCTGCCGAATATGTCGACGTGATCCAGATACCTGCCTTCCTGTGCAGGCAGACCGAGCTGTTGCAGGCGGCCGCCGGAACGGGAAAACCCGTCAATATCAAGAAGGGTCAGTTCCTGTCGCCCCAGGCCATGGAGTTTGCGACACGGAAAGTATCCGCCTGCGGCAATAACCGCATAATAATCACAGAACGGGGAACAACCTTCGGCTACCAGGACCTGGTGGTGGATTTCAGGGGCATCCCTGTGATGCAGGCATTTGGGTACCCGGTGGTACTGGATGTGACCCATTCCCTGCAGCAACCCAACCAGCCATCGGGTGTAACCGGCGGGCAACCGGCCCTTATTGCCACCCTGGCCAGGGCAGGCATTGCAGCAGGAGTGGACGGAATCTTCATGGAAACGCATCCCGAACCATCCAGAGCCCTTTCCGATGGAGCCAATATGCTGCCCCTCCACAGTGTGGCCGATTTACTCGACAAACTCATCATGATTCACCGGGCCGTGCATTCTGCCTGAACTGGATTCTATACCATACATTTCTCGTTTCTGAAAATATTTCTGCTGTGTGGGAAGAATGCCATGAATATTTTTTACTTTTATCTGTATAAAACCGTTTCATCCATAAACTACTTATTCCATGAAAAAAATTTCCTCCATTGTACTCACTATGCTATGCACTCTGCTGTTCACCGGATTGCAGGCACAAACCCTTGAACAGATACTGAGCCGGCATTTTGAAGCCGTCAATCAGAAAAAAACACTGGAAGTTCAAACAACCGTGATGAAAGTACGTGTACTGCAAATGGGCATGGAAATGCCCATGGTTATCAAAATAAAAAAGCCCGACAAGATCAGAATGGAGATGGATGTCCAGGGGCAGCAGATGATTACCGCCTTCGACGGAACCAGAGGCTGGATGATGGCTCCTTTTGCAGGTCCCGGTGTTCAGGACCTGCCCAACGAACAGTTGTCAAGCCTGAAAGACCAGGCAAATTTCGAAGGAGAACTGTGGAATTATGCCGAAAAAGGGCATACCGCCGAATTCCTGGGAATACAGGATGTAGACGGAAAGTCTGCATACACCGTCAAACTCACGAAGAAAAACGGCGATGTGGTTACCTATTACCTGGATGCCGATACTTATCTCCCGCTCAAACAGGTTACCAAAACCATCATGAACGGTAGTCCGGTGGAAGGAACACAGATCTATACCAATTACAAAACGGTGAGCGGCATCCCCGTGGCTATGAATGTGGAAAGCAGCGCCATGGGTCAGAGTGCCCTGATGGTCATTGACGAGGTGGAATTCGACGTGGCGCTTGACGACAAAATTTTCGCCCGGCCTATTCAATAAAAAAAAGCAGCAGACCTGTAAGCCGGGTTCTGTACCCGCACCTGTTCTGAGACAGAGGCGGTACGGGTTCCTGTCATTTATCTGGGCCCGGCGTCGCCGCCGGGCTCAAGCGACCTACCCCCCGGCATCGGGCGGGCCACCCTCAAACGCCGGTATACATGGTCTTACAACCCCCGGGGTGGACAGCTTCTGCTGTCACCAGCAGAACTGGTGGGCTCTTACCCCACCTTCTCACCTTTACCTGCCCGGTATCAGTGAAAACCCTGAAACACACAGACAGGAAGTTATTTTCTTCTCCACTTCCATGCCCTCACGGGCATCTTCCCTTTCGGAAGCGGGGCGCCCTGCGTTGCCCGGACTTTCCTCAGCCCGCAACAAACGGACCGCGACAGGACGGTCTGCTGCCGGAACAAAGATACGGATTATTTACCGAAACATTCCGGTGTTTAGTGCCGCGTGTTCCCGGAAATTAACACCAGGGTAGCGCCGTAGCCGTACTCTTTGAACGAGGCATCCTGGTAACGTAATCGGGGGTACTGCCGGTCAATGATCCGTCGGATCTCATATTTGAGTTTCCCGTCACCCACTCCGTGAATAAATACCATTTTCTTCACCCCGTTTCTGATCCCTCCCTCCAGAGCGGTAATGAAACGGTTCTTCTGAATCTCCAGGGCTTCGGCAGGTTCCAGGTTTTCCGAATGGTCTACAATGGATTCCAGGTGCAGATCCACCTCTTCAACCGGAGATCCGGGCAGTTTTCCCGGTTCTTTTTTCCTGCCCTTCCCGGCTTCCCGTCTGTTTTCATTCCGGGCAGCCCTCTGCCGTTCTTCCTGCCACTGTTCCAGGAGCATGCCCTTGCGGCCTGTGGCTTTTTCAGCCGTTTTCAGTTCCGTAATCCAGGCAGGTTCCTCAAAATATTCGGTTTCCCTGAACATCAGTTCCACGGCTGCCTTCCGGCTCCCCCTCTCCCATCTGCCTTCCATCGGAGGATAATCGGGTGTAAGGGCACCGGGATGAAATACCAGTACCCGGGCACTCACATCTTCCAATTTTTCAAATTCCATAGCCGGACATTTCAGCAACCTCACCTTGGTGCCCGGTTCGAGCTGGCCGACCCGCAGCAGGCGATAATCCCCGTTTTCACGGGAACGGACCAGGTACAACAGGTACAGATCACCGTTATTGATCAGATAAAGAACATACCGGCCTTTCTTCCTGTCGGCTACCCAGGCCAGAAGAACCTTCGGCGGAAAATATTCTGCAGGAA
>DQWH01000165.1 GCA_011042635.1 Bacteroidota bacterium
CCCGTCGTCGTCGAACAGCACGGTGAGGCTGTGCAGCCGTGCGTTCATGGTGCGGTGTTCCCATGGTCCGGCCGGATCGGTGGCCGAAAACACCCGGGTGCCGTACCGGTTCACCAGATCTTTCGAATGCAGTACGGGAAATCCCGGCGGTATGCTTTCAGAGTCGGGACAGGCGAAATTACTGCCCGGTAATATTCCCTGTTTCCGCTGCCTTATTTCTCCGGTTTTTTTCCCAACTTTATGCGCAAATTTCAAAATCGCACCTGACCATGTGGAAAAAACTGCCTCTTATCTGGAAAATTCTTACCGGAATGTTCCTTGGAGTAGGATGGGGGTTGTTGGCCGTATTTGCCGGACTGGAAAAGTTTACCTACGACTGGATACAGCCATGGGGGACCATCTTCCTGAACCTACTGAAGCTCATTGCGGTACCCCTTATTTTCATTTCCCTGGTCAAAGGGATATCCAGCCTGACCAATATTACCCGCCTGTCGAGGATGGGCATCAAAACCGTAACCATCTATCTGGTAACCACGGTTTTTGCCGTCACAGTGGGACTGGTCCTGGTTAATATTATCCAGCCGGGCAATACCTTTCCCGAAGAAAAAAAGCTTGGCTACCAGGAGCAGTTCGGCGGTTCCATCACGGAAAAGCAGCTTCTGGCCGAGCAGAAAAAAGAAGAATCGCCCCTGCAGTTCCTGGTGGATATTGTTCCTGAAAATGTGCTGGCCGCAGCCACCGACAATGCCAGCATGCTGCAGGTGATCTTCTTTGCCATTCTGTTCGGGCTGGCCCTGGTTACCCTGCCCCATAAAAAGGTAGAGGTTGTCAAAGACCTGTTCAGCGGCCTGAACGATGTGATCCTGAAGATCGTCGACATGATCATGCTTACCGCCCCGTATGGGGTATTTGCCCTGATGGCCGCCCTGATCGTCGATTTTTCGGGAGATATCGACCTGTTTGCGGCCCTGGGGCTGTATTCCCTGACTGTGATAGCCGGATTGTTGTTCATGATCCTGTTATTCTATCCCTCGCTGATCAGGCTGATCACCGGTATTCCCTACGGAAAATTTTTGCGGGGGATCCTCCCCGCCCAGCTCGTGGCTTTTTCTACCAGTTCCAGTGCTGCCACCCTGCCTGTGACCAAGGAACAGGTGGAAAATGAGCTGGGAGTATCCGAAGAAGTGAGCAGTTTCGTACTTCCCATCGGGGTGACCATCAACATGGACGGCACCAGCTGTTATCAGGCGGTAGCAGCCGTCTTCATCGCCCAGGTGTTCGGGGTGGAGCTGAGCCTGTCTGCCCAGCTCACCATTGTGCTCACAGCCACCCTGGCTTCCATCGGATCGCCGGGTATTCCGGGCGGAAGCATTGTGATGCTGATCATTGTCCTCTCGTCGGTGGGTCTGCCCGTGGAAGGTCTTGCCCTGATTCTGGGCATCGACCGGCCGCTCGACATGCTGCGTACGGTGGTGAACATTACCGGCGATTCTTTTGTTTCGTGCCTGCTGGCCAAAAGCGAAGGAGAACTGGTGTTTCCTCCGCCCGAACCCGTCCCTGCCGGTAAGGAGGAAATTCTTTGAAAAATACCCTGGTAAAATTTATACCATCATAAAATTATTTTATATTTGATCATAAAATGACCAGCGGTCATAAATGATCAAATAAAATGGGCATAGCCGAACGAAAAGAAAGAGAAAAAGAAAGACGCAGGCAGGAGATCATCGATGCCGCCGAAAAGGTTTTCTTCCGCACGGGCTTCGATCAGTCGTCGATGGACCAGGTGGCTGAAGAGGCAGAGCTTTCCAAAGGGACCATCTACCTTTACTTTAAGAGCAAGGAGGACCTGCACTGGGCCATTGCCGCCCGGGGGATGGAGATCCTGAAGGAATCCATTCGCAGGTCGGTGGCAGGGATCAGGACAGGCGCGGAAAAACTGATGGCCATTGGCCGTTGCTTTATCGAATTCTCGGAAAAACACCGCGATTATTTCCTGTCTCTTCTGTTTTTCGAAGGGAAGAACCTGGAGAAGCTGCATCTTTCGAAGAAACAGGTCCATGATGCCTTTTACGGCGATTCTCCCATCATGATCCTGCAGCAGACCATTGAAGAGGGGATGAGTGACGGAAGCATCCGCACCGGCCTGCCCGCGGCTTCTCTTACCCATACCCTTTGGGCACAGACTCTGGGTGTACTGCAGGTGATCCAGAATAAGAAGGAAGTATTCGACCTGTTCGGCATTGACCGGGAATCGTTGATCCGGTCGCACATCGAGATCCTCAGAAAAGGCATTATCCAATGAAACGTTGCAGGTGGATTAATCTGATGGCAGGAGCCCTTCTGCTGATGGTATTTGGAATACAACCCACACAGGGGCAGGAAAATTTACTGGAAACTTATATCCGGGAAGGACTGGAAAGCAACCTGGCTCTTCAGCAGAAAGAAGCCGACTACCGGAAAAGTCTGCTGGCGCTGGATCAGGCGCGGAGCTATTTTTATCCTGCCCTTCGTCTGCAGGCCCGGTACACCCGGGCCGAAGGAGGCCGGATTATCGATTTCCCCTTGGGCGATCTGCTGAACCCGGTGTATAACACCCTCAATCTGCTGACCGGCAGCGATCTGTTCCCGCAGATAGACAACCAGTCGTTCCGCTTCTACCGGGAAAAAGAGCACGAAACCAAACTGCAGCTGACCCAGCCCATTGTTCGTCCTGAGATAGCCTACCGGTACCGTATCAGCCAGAGCCTTTCCCGGGTGGCCCGGGCCGATGTGGAAACCTTCCGGCGCCAGCTGGTGGCCGATATAAAAACGGCCTATTACGGGTACCGGAAAGCCCTGGGGATGAAGGCCCTGCTGGAAGAAACCCGGCGGCTGCTGGAAGAGAACCTGCGGGTAAACCGCAAACTGCTTGAGAATCATAAGGTAAACATCGATGCCGTGTACCGTTCCGAGGCCGAACTGGCAGAACTGGAGCAGAAAGAAGCGGAAGCGGAAAAAGAAAAGCAGATGGCCGCCGCTTATTTTAATTTTCTGCTGAACCGTGAGCCCGGCACACCCATCGAAACCGATGCCCTTCCAGCTGTTTTTCCGGTGCTGACCCTGGAAGAATCGACCACCCGGGCCGTGGAGGCCAGGGAAGAAATGGAAATGCTCGACCATACGGTCACGGCTTCCGGTCTGGCGGTGAAAATGCACAGGGGAAATGCCTTTCCCACGGTAACAGCCGTGGTGGATTACGGGTTCCAGGGTGAGGAATACCGCTTTACCCAAGACGATGATTTCGTGCTGGCATCCCTGGTGCTTAGCTGGAATCTGTTCAGCGGATTCCGGAACCGTTCGGAGATCAAACAGGCCCTGGTAGAAAAAGAGAAATGGGAAGCCCGCCGGCAGGAGGCCGAACGGGAAATATCCCTGGAAGCCGAACAGGCCTGGTACGACCTTGAAGCTGCACGGAAAAGTGTGGAAGCCGCCCGCAAACAAAAAACCAGCGCCGCCGAGGTATTCCGGCAGGTCGATCGCCGGTACCGTGAGGAGGCAGCTACCCAGATAGAATGGATGGAAGCCCGCCACCGGCTTACAACGGCCGCCGAAAACGTGGTGCAGGCCGAATTCGACCTGGCTGTCAGCTACGCCCGGTACGAAAGAGCGACGGCGGCCTATGTTTTTGATATGCAATAAAATAAGTTGATGAAACCATGAACCGTAATCCCCGCCTGATCCGTTTCCTCCTGTGCCCGGCCATGGTGATCCAGATGGCCGGATGCCGGCAGGCCGTAGCCCCTTCCGAAGAAGAAACAGCCGTCAGGCTCAGGGTGATCACCCTGAGCGAAGAACCGGTGCATGAACCAGTCCGCACCAGCGGTACCCTGGTGGCCCGCAGTGAATTGAAGTTGAGCTTTAAAACAGGAGGTATAATAAACAGTATATCAGTTAAAGAAGGGCAACAGTTGAATAAAGGGGAAAAAATGGCTTCCCTGGATCTGTCGGAAATAGAGGCCGAAGCCAGGAAAGCCCGGGCGGCTCTGGATAAGGCCTGGCGTGATTATACGCGGGTGGGAAACCTGTACCGCGATACCGTGGCCACCCTGGAGCAGTTCCAGAATGCCCGTACGGCACTGGATGTGGCCCGGTCGAACCGCGATATTGCCGAATTCAACCTGAAACATTCGGTAATCAGAGCCCCTGCCGATGGGAAAGTGTTGAAGAAACTTACCGAACCGGGAGAGATGGTGGCACCGGGCATGCCGGTGTTCCTGTTTGCTTCTACCGAAAGCGAATGGGTAGTAAGAGCGGCTGTATCCGACCGCGACATTGTGCGAATGGAAACTGGCGATTCGGTCGGGCTGCATTTCGATGCCTTTCCGGGCGGGACCTTCACCGGTCGGGTGGTGGAGAAAGGAACCGTTGCCGATCCGTATACCGGGACCTATGATGTGGAGATTGGTATGGAGCAGGCACCCCGGAACCTGGTATCGGGACTGGTAGCCCGGGCGGAGATCTATCCGGGGGAACCGGAAAACCGGATTTGCATACCCGAAAGTGCGCTAACAGAAGGAGACGGCATGGAAGGCATGGTTACGGTGATAAGGAACGGCCGTCCGGTGAAATGCCGGATCCTGCTGGAGGGTTTGACAGACAAAGGACTGATAGTGAAGGAAGGGTTACAGGCCGGAGACACTCTGGTGGCCGAGGGAGCCGGCTTTCTGCTGCCCGGCAGCCGATTTGAACTGGAATTTACCACAGAATGAGTCCGAATCAGGGAAAAATAGTGCATGCATGAACCTCCCAAGATTATCCATACAGAATTACCAGTTCACCCTGGTGGTGTTTGCGGGCCTGATCATGATGGGGATCATTTCCTTCTTTACCATGCCCCGAACAGAAGACCCCCCGCTGAATCTTCCCGGAGCCAGCGTGTTTGTGGTATATCCCGGCGCCAGTCCCGCCGATCTGGAAGAGCTGGTGGTCAATCCCATAGAAGAAGCCCTGAACGAACTGAACGACATCAAACGCGTGGAAACCAGCATAGGCAACGGATTGGCTGTTACTTCCGTCGAATTCCATTTCGGCACCGACGAAAACCGCAAATACGATGAAGTAGTCAGGCAGGTGAACCGTGTGCGCGACGAACTCCCCGAAGGGATCTACAGTCTGGAAACCTACCACTGGTCCAGTTCCGACGTGGTGATCATGCAACTGGCCCTGGTTTCGGAAGAATCGGGTTACCCCGCCCTGCAGAGGCTGGCAGAAGACCTGAAAAAAGAGTTGGACCGGGTGCCGGGGGTGATGCTGACCGAGATCCTGGCTGTGCCCGGTCAGGAGGTCCGCGTCAGCCTGGATATGGAAAAGA
>DQWH01000113.1 GCA_011042635.1 Bacteroidota bacterium
CAACCAGCCCGGCTTTGTTCACTTTTTTTGCCCACTACCTTGGCTGCAATGCCGATGTGGTGCAGCAGGCGCGATAATTCCCCACGGGCATACGGGAATTCTGCCTGCCGCTCAATGATGAACTCGTTGAGCGTTTTGGGAAAGTAAATGTTCATGGTTCAGGTTCTGTTGGGTTTAACACAAAGATATAGAAAACGTTCGGCTTCGCTTCTGCCGAAGAACAGCTTCGTTGAAATTTCCGCATCGGACCCGTGTTCCTTTCGCCGCTTCACGGGATAGCAGTATTTTCACAGGATTTTTTTACATAGAACGGTTCAGCCTCCTTTTTTAACGGTTCAGATGGTTTGTTCAACGTTTCGGCCCATTCTTTTGGGAAAAGAGAAGCAGACCCTGTTATTTTGAGGCTGTTGTTAACCAATATCCGGAGATATGAAAACATTGACATTTTACTTCATGATGTGCTTTCTGTTTGCTATGCAGGCACTCAACGGACAGCAGGACCATCCTGTCGACTGGTTGAGGGAACTGCCCCGCGGCCTGGAACCGGACCATTCCCGGCCCGGCACTTATCTTATGACAACCGATTATCTGGAATACGACCTGAGCGGTCGTTTCAAAGGCAAAATGCGTGTTACCGCAGAATATACCTGCGGCCTCGAAAACGGAGCGGTAAGGTGGAATAAGGTCAGGGTGGCGCGCAGCCAGGAACCCGGAGAAACCTTTCCCGAGGGAGAGCTGCAGGAAAGCATGGAAGGCTTTACCTATGTTCCTTCGGAGAAAGTGGTTACCGAAGAATTTTTCAGGGAGATCCCGCAGATTGGCGTGGAATTGAAGAACCTGGTGTGGGATATGCTGGGGCTGGAAGTTTTTGCATACCGGAAGTGGGATGATCTCGAACTGAACAGGGAGATCCGGGCGGAAGACATCAATTCCGTGGTCGATCTGGCCGGACAGGGCAGTTTTGAGAACAGGGATGTTCGCCTTACCTGGCTGGGTATCACGCGGATCAACGGAGAGGTCTGCGCCATCATTAAATATTCTGCCATGAACAATCTCCTGAATATGGAAACGGAGCAATTCCGGATGAAGGGCCGCAGCCATTACTGGGGGGAAGTGTTCGTTTCACTGAAGGACAGACAGATCGAATATGCTACCCTGGCGGAAGATGTGATTACCGATATCGTTGTGCCGGGATACCCGGAAAATATCCTGGGATATACGGTGCGGCATATTACTTTGAAGAAAATTCTCTAAATTGCTTTCATGAAAGAAGCTGCGAAAAAATCCCGGTTTATGGTATGGTATCACTTGGGACTGCTGGCTTTCAGCGCCCTGGCTACCCTGGTGATCAAATACCGACAGGGCGATATGTTTCATCCCACGGTGGTGGTGACTTTTTTCTCGATCTTCTTCATGTCGGTGTTCATTGGCTACCTGGCCATATTCCTGGTAAAGAGATACGAAAAATACCCTCCTGTGCAGCTTACCAGGAAGATCATTCCCGCCCTTCTGGTTTTTTATGCAGGCTCATACATCATTGCCCAGCTGGTGGTCAGCCTGGGAGTACTGGGATGGTTTGTTTATTCTGGACGGGACCTGAGTGAATTTTTTCCGCATCTGTTCTCCAGTGAGCTGAATTTCGCTTCCGCCCGGATCTTTTTGTGGCTGATGCTGTTCACCCTGGTGTTTTTCTTCTTTCTGTGGCAGAATGCCGTGAAAAGAGAGCAGGCTCTGATCAGGGAAAAGTTACAGTACCGGTACAATAACCTGAAGGCAAGGGTCAACCCCCATTTCCTGTTCAACAGCCTGAACACCCTTTCCGAGCTGGTGTATCTGGACCGGGAAAAAGCCGAACGTTTTATCCGGAAACTTTCCTCGGTGTACCGGTATGTGCTGGAAAATGAAAACAGCGAGTTCGTATCCCTGGAAAAGGAGCTCCGCTTTGTGCGGGAATATCTGGAACTGCAGAAGGAAAGAGACCAGGGGAAGGTTTTTCTGGATGTCAGGGTGAATGACCCGGAAAACCGGAAGGTGATCCCGGTGTCGCTTCAGATACTGGTGGAAAATGCCCTGAAGCATAATGCGGCCTCGAAGAACCGGCCGCTGATCATCAAAATCGTACAGGAAAGAAATGAAGTAATTGTATCTAATAACCTGCAAAGAAAGGAAAGCCTGGCCGGATCGACGGGGACGGGACTGGAAAACCTGAAGGAAAGGGTGAAACTGGCTACCGGCGGGGAAGTACAGGTGGAAGAAACCGGCGGTGAATTCAGGGTCAGCCTGCCGTTAATACCCGAAAACCATGAAAGTGCTGATCATTGAGGATGAAGGGCCTGCGGCTTCCAGGTTGGAACGTTTGCTGAAAGAAACCGGTCAGGGAGTGGAGGTGGTTGGTCGGCTCGGATCGGTGGAGGAATCGGTCAACTGGCTGAGCCGGAATCCTGTTCCCGATCTGATCTTTATGGATGTTCAGCTGGAAGACGGAATATGTTTTGAAATATTCGAGAACCTGGAGATACGTACCCCGGTAATTTTTACTACCGCATACGACGAATATGCCCTCAGGGCCTTCAAGGTGAACAGCGTGGATTATCTGTTGAAACCCCTGGACAGGGAAGAATTGGATGCTGCTCTTGAAAAGTTCAGGAACCTCCACGGCAGGGAAAGGGAAGCGGCCGGTATGAAGATGCTGGCGGGATCGTTCGGGCCGGCGAAGAAGGAAAGATTCCTGATCCGGATCGGGGAGCACTACCGCTCGGTGCGGGTGGATGACATTATGTATTTTTATGTGCTCGAACGCTGTGTATTCCTGTACGTTGGCCCGGGGAAAAACTATCCCCTGGATTATTCCCTGGACAGGATCGAGGAACTGGTCGACCGGAAAATATTCTTCCGTGTGAACCGGAATTTTCTGGTGAATATTCACGCTATCCGGGATATCATTGCCTATTCCTCCGGCCGGCTGAAACTGGTGGTGGAACACCCTCCGGATGAGGGAGATATTCTGGTGAGCCGCGAACGGGTGGGCGATTTTAAAAGATGGATGGACAGGTAGGGTTGCCCGGATTGTCCGGAGAGCCGGGATTCCCGCCGGGGTGCTAATTCATCCCTGTTTCCGTTATCTTTCCTGCATTCTGGTATGCAGTCAGGACGGGACTCCGGAAGCGAAAATCGTTCCGGACAGGCGCATCCGGCGTTTTGCTATAGACCGCAACGGACAAAGGCTTATTGCCTGTTCTCCCGATAAAGAATAGGATTTATTATGATCTGTCGGCATATGTTAAGAAGAAATAATTATATATTTTATTAAGGGTTTGTGATCGGCGTTATTGCTGTTTGTAATTACGGGCTGCCAGTGTGTTAAAGATGAAGCGGGAGGATCGGTAGAAAAAAGTAAACGCATTACTGCGGGAAAAAGTGATATTTCCATCACCGGTGAAATATTTCAAAGGCGGGAGAGAAATAGATATTAGCGGGAAAGTAGACGGGAATTTATTTCAAGGTAAAAAGATTATTGCCTTGTTGAACGGAGATTGTTATTCCTGCTTGCATCTATTATACAAAGCAGGAAATATGGTTGGAGTCGGTTGGGGGAGATGAGCCTCCTGAATTGATAATTTTATTGTGATCACCGGCGATATGAATATTTTGAGAAGGTTATTCTTCCGGATATACCTGTTGATTTCCCGGATAATGGTGGAAACATCTCTAGAAAGCTCCCTGGCAATCAACCGGTAGTTCTTTCCCTTTTGTATCCCTTTGAAGATCTCTTCTCGCTAACTGGGACTAAGTCGATAATACTTTTTAATAGTGCAACTTACTAAATGTTGCACTAAATTCTTGAACTTAAGGATGTGAGCTGACTACGTAGTTATCTACGTAGGCAACTACGTAGATAACTACGTAGAAAGTATTGTGAGACGAAGGAAAGCGTAATATTTATGGGAAAACTATACAATAACTCTGTAAAATTCTGCAATTTTCGGGCTGGTTTAAATTACTGTATGGGATGAACTTCTGGTTATTGTTTCGAAATGATTTCAGCTATTTACCCTGACCGTTTCCTGCAATGTGTTGTAAAACATGGAAATTTTCAATTTATGTATACAACACATAATCAGATAGAAACTTTCTCTCTCTGAACGGGTGTGGGTATTGACTTTTTTAGATTGGTATGGTAATATTGTAAATGGAACAGGTTTGTGCTATTTGAAACTGTTTTTCTGAAGCAAATATTTGATCAATCATATTGTTCTGGATTAAATAAATACTTTTTTAATAATTATGGTCAAATAAAAAAAAGAAAAATGAAAAGACGAGTTATTATTGTAATGGCATTACTGTTTATTTCCGGTATTGCTTTCGTTTTTTTAACAAAAGCTAAAGCTGATCCTGAACCACCAACAAAATACTGTTGGTACAATCCAATTGAAGAAGACTGTGATACAGGTGGAAATTGTGTGTGTTATGACATATATCCACCGGATTGCCGTCAAAATGATGAGTACATTTTGAGGTCATGATGAAGCCATGCGGGGAAACAATTTCAGTTAGTCACTACCGCATGGTAATTTTAAAATGGCCATCGATAACATCATTCAAGTGAAGAATATACTGTATGTTTTTATCAGTTTCCTGGCGCTGCTTTCCATCGGCTGCCACCGGAAGGATTCCCCGCAGCAGGAGCCCAAAGTGCGCCTGGTGGCAACGGACCGGGCGTTGGAGTTTGACATCGATCCCCGTACCTACCCTCACAGCGATTGTGTCTTTGCACACCACACCGGCACCGGCGAAAGGTACCTGGTTTACCTCAATGAGCAACTGAACCGTATCCAGTTTTACCTGATCGATTCCCTGCGGTTGAGTCATACCATCGAGCTTCAGCAAAAAGGTCCCCATGGAGTGGGCCTGGTTATTGGATACTATGTTCAAACGCCCGATTCGGTTTTTGTCACTTCAAAAGGAAGAAAGCAGATTTTTTTGGTGAACCGGAAAGGCGAACTTATCAGTACCTGGGATTACAGCAGGTACCTTACCCGGTCGGGGATGTCCGTAAGTGCAACTTATTCTATTCCTACCCACCCTCTGGTAATAATGGGGCATGAGGTCTATATGGATAATTTCCCTGAGGGCAACTGGAACCTGCTTAACCAGGACAACATGAAGGACTTCCCGATAATGATGAAACTGAACATGGAAACCGG
>DQWH01000086.1 GCA_011042635.1 Bacteroidota bacterium
CTGGCCCGTATCCGGGAAAGATTTCTTGAAAACCGGCCGGAAGCCATCATCTCCCTTGGAGATACTCCCGCCTGTTCCCTGGCCGGCGATTTTTCCGGGGCCGATGAGATGAGGCCCGGGAATTTCGTGTTTTACGACCTGATGCAGGAACAGACCGGGGCCTGTCAGGAAGACCGGATCGCCGTCAGGCTGGCTTGCCCGGTGGTAGCCCGTTACCCGGAAAGGAACGAGGTGGTGGTATACGGGGGAGCCATCCACCTGTCGAAGGAACAGCTTGCCGCGGAGAACGGCCGCAACATTTTCGGAAAGGTCAGTACGGAAGAACAGGGTCTGTTCGGCCCCTCCCTTCCCGGGGCATTTGTCGAACGGCTCTCCCAGGAGCACGGCATCATCAAACTTCCCGAAAGCCATCGTGATGCCTTCCCTGTGGGAAGCCTGGCAGGGATCCTTCCCGTGCATTCCTGCCTCACGGCCGATTGCATGAAAGGATACCTTGGAACGGACGGCAAACGCCTGGATCATATGCAGGGAAATGCATATATTTGAACAGATGAATATCAGTCTGGATGAAATCAGAAAAATCGGCGATCCTGTTCTGTACCGTGTAGCTGAAGCGGTGGAAAGGGAAGAAATCCCTTCCCTGCAACCCGTTTTTGACCGTATGCATGCCCTGATCCTGGAATTCAGGAAGGTCTGGGGAGCAGGGCGGGCCATGGCAGCCCCCCAGGTGGGAGTTTCCAAAAGGTTTATCTGCCTGAATATCGACCGTCCCCTGGTTCTGATCAATCCCGAAATAGCCGATGCCAGCCCGGAAATGATGGAACTGTGGGACGATTGCATGAGTTTCCCCCACCTGCTGGTGAAGTTACGCCGGCACCGGACCTGCCACATCCGTTTCCGCGACCCCGGCTGGAACCAGCACGAGTGGAAACTGGAAAACGACCTCTCGGAACTTCTGCAGCACGAAACCGATCATCTGGACGGGATTCTGGCCACCATGCGGGCCATCGATAATCATTCCTTCCGGTGGAGGGAACCTCAAAAAACCGAAATCAATGAAAAACCTGAAACAGAAGATAGTTGATTACTACCGGAAGCGCAGCATCTGGTCGCTTATTTCCGATGGTGTGTTCGTCCTGCTGATGGTCCTGTTGCTGATACCTGCCACACGGCGCGAAATGATTTCCCGCGTCGTACGCCTCACCATGCGGGACCCTGTTGCCGGAGCCGGCAAAACGAACCTGCAGGCCGATATTGGAGCCATGGCCTGGCCCCTGCTCACGGCAGAAGGCCGTGAGATCCTGTTCAGCGATCTGGAAGGGGAAGTAATCTTCCTGAATTTCTGGGCCACCTGGTGCCCGCCCTGTATTGCCGAGATGCCGTCTATCCAGAGCCTGTACAACGATTACGGCGACCGGGTAAAATTCCTGCTGGTGACGCGCGAAGAAGTAGCCGCGGTACAGGATTTCCTGGATAAAAACGGATACAACCTTCCAGTATATTTTCAGGAATCCCGGGGACCTAAACTGTTCGAATCATCCAGTATTCCAACCACATTCATACTGTCGCGCGACGGCAGGGTGATGCTAAACAAAAATGGGGCCGCCCGCTGGGACAGCCGGCAGGCAAGGAAGTTGCTGGATGAGTTGACTTTACCGGAACCATAAGCCGGATAACGGAATATCTCAGCGCGCTTTTATTCTTTCCGTTCTCAGCCTTCGCTTTGCCATGGCAGACGGGTTTGTGCATTCTCTGCGGGAAATTTGATATGCAATATGCCATGATCTGCCCACCCATCAGCCATTTCTTCTGCAACATACCCGGAGATTTTTGCCATCTACGTAGACATCTACGTAGTTTGCTACGTAGTTATCTACGTAGTATACTTTGTAGTTAGGCCATTACAGGCATATTTCTGAATAAACATTTTAACAACCTTCTTCAATATAAAGTCTGATGATATAATGAAATTATTTTGATCATATTTTGATACAACCCATGATAATATTTCGTAAATTTCCTTAATACCAGAAACATAAAACATCCGAACGCTTAACCAACATCCCCTGATTATGATAGACCATACACGCATTCTGACCGGATATGATATGGAAGTACTGCTGGGAGCAGGATACTTTCTTACCATTTTCGAAGGAGCCTACGATGCAGGAGACATCCCCGACCAAATAACCATCGATACCGAAGGCGGTTATATTTCCGTGGGCAAGCCGATCTCAGTCACCATCCTTCCCGACGGAACACAGAACGCCCAGGATGTTTCCGCCGATATAGAACTGGTTATCCCTGTACAGCTGGTAGACTGGAGTAATGTGACCATCGGGATGGGTCTGACCATTGAAACCAATGAGGTAAAAATGGAATACCGATACCTGGATGAGACAACCAGAGGATTGATCTCCTTTTTCGGATTGATTACCAAACAGCCCGATATGCTGGAGAAGATCGAAACGCAGCTGGCTGAAAACCTCAACAGATCGATTCCTATGGACTTCACGGGAAATGATGTTGCCGAAATGAAAGTTCAGAAAGTGAAGGAGGAAAACGGCTTCCAGGCAGCATACGGGCTGTATCTTAATCTGAACCTGAAGATCGCTCCTCAGGATCAGCCTCCTGAGGACAATTTCATTCCCCGGGGTAACCTGAACCTGGCAAAATCATTCCTTCCGCCAAATCGTACTTTTGTGGTGGGGATCGCCAAAACCACGTTCAACCGGATGGCCAACGACATGTGGCACGGATTCGGAGAAATCAGGGACAACGGAAGCTGGCATCATCCCGTGAAAAACGAAGACAAAAAAGTGGGGGAATACCGTTCGGTTTCCATCACTCCCCGTAACGGGAGCCTGAAAGTAACGGTCAAATCGGTTTATTATATCAATAACTGGCCCGATGCAGACATTACCGCCACTTTTCTGTTTACTCCGCGTTTAGAGAACGGCAATCTTTTATATGACATCAAACTCACTGAATTCGACGCAGACACCGGTCTGCTGGGCGATTTCCTGTCATTTCTGATTGGGGGCCTTCTCGGAGCCCTGATCGGAGCCTTCTTCGGACCTGTGGGTATTGCTATCGGAGCAGCCATCGGAGGAGTGGGCGGGATCGCCACCATCGAGATCACGGAAGCCGTCATGGAAGGCAAATATGACGACCGGGCCGGGGACGAAGCCAAAGATGCGGACGTAGCCTCCGCCTTCTCTGCTTTCCCGGTCAGAAAACGTTTGTTTACCGACGACCGCGATCCCTTCTTTCACCGGTATTACGAAGTGGTCAGCAAATTCGACGAAGCCAACATCAACCGGGAAGGAATGAGCCTGGCCGGCCATGCCGTTATGGAACCGGTCAATGAACCGGTGGAAACCATGATCGTTGATAAAAAACGCGCGGCATCTCCTGAAAGCTGGAACGGACTGGCAGCCCTGAAATATCACCTCGATTCCATCGGCGATGTGGAAATGCCGATCGGTGAGGTTCTGCGAAGGATACCCCTGAAACAGATCCAGTGCGTCAGGATGAAACCCCGGGCTGTGAGACGCAGGGAAACCATCGTCACCGACATCCTGTTCGAAAGCCAGGTCGATTTCCATGTTCATGAAACCGTGGCACTACAGGACATCGGGGGACTGGTTTTAACGGGTTTTATGCTCATTCATGCGAAAAAAACCAATCCCTATTACCGCGCCTGGGCCGACAACCGCATTGATAACAATTTCGAGTCCCTGCCGGGATTTTAACGGATGTATTTTTAATGGGGATCCATCGTATTCGCCGCAGGAGCCGCAGCAGAAGTCATCACCGGAACGGTGGCGGGCGACCCGGACCTGTGGCCGGCCTTAGACGCGGACGCCGGCATGGCCCCGGGATCGGAAGGCGGTCTGTTGATGGAATCGAAAAAGGAAAATCCGTAAGACGCCCCCCTTTCTTTTTCTGCACAAATTCTCCTTTCGCGGAAACGGGAATTTGTATGAATCTTTCATAAATTTGCTCTGTCATGTCATATAATGATTGTCAAATGAAAATTTAGATCATGAAAACTTCTTTGAAATCACTCCTCTTTCTCTGTTTTATCTCACTGGGAACCGTCTATGCCCAGGAATTCGAAGATCTGGCCCCCACCCCGCCCCTGGGATGGAACAGCTGGAACCATTTCGGCTGCGACGTGAGCGAAACCCTCATCATGGAAATGGCCGATGCCATGGTGGCCAGCGGCATGAAAGACGCCGGGTACGAATACGTGGTGATTGACGACTGCTGGCAGGTGGGCCGCGACGAGAACGGCAACATCATTCCCGACCCGGAACGCTTCCCTTCAGGCATAAAAGCCCTGGCCGATTACATTCACTCGCTGGGACTGAAATTCGGCCTTTATTCCTGTGCAGGATCAAGAACCTGCCAGGGGCGGCCCGGGAGTCGCGGATACCAGTTCCAGGATGCCCGCACCTATGCCGAATGGGGGGTGGATTACCTGAAATACGACTGGTGCTCGAACGAGGGACAGAACGCCAGGGCCGCCTACAAGACCATGAGCGACGCCCTGAAAGCCTGCGGCCGTCCCATCGTCTTCAGCATCTGCGAATGGGGCAGCAACAAGCCCTGGGAATGGGCGCGGGGCATCGGTCACCTGTGGAGGACCACCCCCGATATCCGGAACATCTTCAAGGGCGAGATCAACTGGGGCGGACTGGGGATCGTGAACATCATCGACGCCCAGGCAGACCTGTGGCGATATGCCGGTCCCGGCCACTGGAACGACCCCGATATGCTGGAGGTGGGCAACAAGGGCCTTACGCGGGAAGAGAACATTGCCCATTTCTCCATGTGGGCCATGCTGGCCGCCCCCCTGATGGCCGGAAACGACCTCAGGAACATGGACGAGGAAATCAAAAAAATTCTCACCAACCGGGAAGTGATTGCCGTAAACCAGGACCCGCTGGGAAACCAGGCCATCCGGTTCCTGGATATGGGCGAACGGGAAATCTGGGTCAAATTCCTGGAAAACGACGAGCTGGCCGTGTGTTTCCTGAACCGCGACGAGATCCCCTGGGTAGAACACTACAACTGGAGCCGGCTGAACATCTACCACGGAAGAAATTCTGTTTATTTCAGC
>DQWH01000100.1 GCA_011042635.1 Bacteroidota bacterium
AGTGTGTTCGGAGCCCTTAACGTGGGATTCAGGGATTACCTGTTCCTCGATCTGACCTTCCGTAACGACTGGAGCTCCACCCTGCCGAAAGACAACTGGAGCTATCCCTATCCTTCGGCCAGCCTGGGGTGGATTTTCACCGAAACCTTCGGGATCGATCAGAGCTTCTTCTCATACGGTAAACTGCGTGCCAGCTATGCCAAGGTGGGTTCCGATACCGATCCGTACCGGCTGACAGCCACCTATGATTCCTATACGGCATTCGCCGGCCTGACGCAGTTCTCGTTTCCGGGAACCATTCCTCCGGCTAACCTGAAGCCTGAAATGTCAACTTCCATGGAGTTGGGAGGTGAATTTAAATTCTTCATGAACAGGCTGGGTCTGGATATCGCCTACTACAACACGGTGACCAATAACCAGATCATGTCGGTGGAGGTGTCCAGGTCGACAGGCTTCAACAACATGCTGATCAATGCCGGCGAGATTGAAACCAGCGGTGTGGAACTTCTCTTCTATGCCGATATTCTGAAATCACGGCAGGGCCTGAACTGGACCACGACCATTAACTGGTCCAAGTCAAAGACCATGGTGAACGAGCTGGCCGAAGGGGTAGAAAGTTATACCCTGAATAGTACCTGGTCGCCCACCACCGTCGAAGCCCGTCCGGGCGAACCGTTCGGCCAGATCTATGGTGTGGGCTATGAACGGGATGAAAACGGCAACAAGCTGGTTGAAGACGGTTTCTACGTGAAAACCAGCGGCGCTCCGGTGGTTTGCGGAAATATCATGCCCGACTGGGTCGGTAGCATCCGGAATGATTTCCGCTACAAGGGGCTGAACCTCAGCTTCCTTATCGATGCCAAGTGGGGCGGCGACATCTACTCCGTTACCAAATGGTTCGGCGATTATGCCGGGATTACCCAGACTACCGTTGAAGGCGGTATCCGTGAAAACGGGATCGTAGCCGAAGGTATTGATGTGAATACGGGTAACCCCAATGAAGTGGCAGTTGCCCCGCAGAGCTTCTTTTCCGATTACTGGGGAGCCACCGAACCTGCCGTTATTGACGGTACATACGTGAAATTCCGTGAACTGAGCATCGGCTATGATATCCCCGTTCAGAATCTGGGTTTCCTGAGAAACCTGAATGTATCCCTGGTGGGAAGGAACCTGGGTGTCTTGTATCTTGATGAAAGCAACGATATCCGGATCGATCCTGAAACCGGTTACGGTACGGGGACTACCGCCGTGGGTATCGAGCAATACCAGATCCCGCCGGTTCGCAGTCTGGGATTCAAGATAAGAGCTGAATTTTAACGCTAAAACCGACCAGAAATGAAAAAGTTAACATACATATTATTTCTTATCGGGATCCTCAGCTTCGGATGCACTGAAGGATGGGTGGATTTGAACGAGGATCCGAACAATGCCACCGATGTTCCGGCAGGTACTATTCTTACCTACGTGGAACGTGCAGCTTCGGAAACCCTCTGGGATGTATGGTGGACTGGAAATAATACCTCCAGTTATGCCAACCATATTTCCAAGATCCAGTACATCGACGAATCCAGATACGTGGAGCGGGAAACAATCATCCAACGCTGGGGAACCCTGATGACCTACCAGACCGACCTGAAGAAGATCATCAAAAAGGCGCAGGATGAAGAAGATCCCAATCCGCAGATGGAAGGGGTAGCCAAAGTGCTGAGCGCCTTCCTGTATCATATCATGACCGATACCTGGAAAGCCATCCCCTTTACCCAGGGGGCACAGGGTGAAGACGGTGTAATGGCACCGGCCTACGACGACCAGCCAACGGTTTACAGTGGCCTGCTGGATATGCTGGACGAAGCCAACACCCTGCTTCAGCAAGAGGGTAATATTGAAGGCGATATCCTGAACGGGGGTGAGGCCATGTTATGGAGGAAATTCGCCAACTCGCTCCGCCTGAGGGTAGCAATCCGCATGTCGAATGTGGATCCCACCACCGCGGGGAATGTGATCTCGACCATTCTGGGGAATTCGTCTGCATACCCGATCCTGGAGTCGAATGCCGACATGATCGCCCTGCAGTGGACGGAATCGGACCCTTACCGGGAACCTTTCTTTGAGGATCAGCTTACCCGCGACGACCACGGAATGTGCGAAACCTTTATCAATGCCCTGTTGCATACCGGCGACCCCAGGATCAGCGAGTATGCCCATCCTGCCCCGGTCGACAGTGTGTACCGCGGTCTGGTGGCTGGTATAGCCGAGGAAGATGAAGGCAGCTTCCAGATTAACCAGATCAGCCGCATCGGTACGCGTTACCGCGATAATCCCGACAACCTGACCTACTGGATGCGGTATGCCGAGATCGAGTTTATCAAGGCCGAAGCCTATGAAAGAAATCTGGCCACGGGTGATGCCCAGGCAGCTTATGAGGCCGGTGTGACGGCTTCCTGCGAGGAGCATGACGTTGCTCCCGGGCAGATCATTGCCTATCTGTCCGATCCCAACGTGGCCTGGGACGATAATACCGGCGATTATGGCTATACCAACCTGGAAAAAATCTATTTCCAGAAGTGGATCAGCCTGTTCAAGCAGGGACACGAAGCCTGGGCTGAGACCCGGCGTACCGATATCCCTCAGCTGAATGCAGCCCCGGGTTCTCCGTATTCCGGCCATAACCGCCCGCCTTTCCGCTGGCCCTATCCGACATACGAGTATAACCTGAACCCCGGCGTTCCGGAGCAGTGGGACGGTGAGATTGTGGACCGCTTCTGGGGCGACCAGATGTGGTGGGATACCCGTACGGGCGTGAACTAGTGCCGGTGTGGCAAAATAAAAAAAATGTGCCTGAGTGCTTCAGGCACATTTTTTTTATGTTTCGTGTTTGTGTTTAGTGTTTAGTGGCAGTAAGGTGAGATAAAGACGGAGGATGTTTGGCCTGTTTCAAATGAAAATAATTATTTTTGGAACACAATCGAGCCTCACCATATGAACAACCAACGAATTCCTGGATTTTTTGCCATCATCCTGTTTTTTTCTGCCTTTTCATTAAATGCGCAAACCGGCTTCAGGGAACTGGTGAACAATTATATTGAAAGGGGATCGTACGAGGAGCAACTGAAAGCCGAAATCCCCATGGCCGTTATTGAACCTGAGAACGGCGTTTTCCATACGGAAGAATTTGCCGCCTCCTTCCCGGACCTCCGGATCGAAGAAGAGGTTTTTTCTATCGAACACCCTGACCTGAGCCGGTACATCGATACCATCTATGTGGTCTGGTTTCTGCGTGACAGAACCTACTCCAGAACAGGTAAAACCAATCTCATTATTTTTGCCGTAACTCCTGAACCGGATGTTCACTATTATTTCGATAACAATAATGACAGGAAATTTTCTCCGGGCGAAACCGTGGTGGATTTCGAACCCTGGGAAAAAGAACGGGTGATCGAAATGGATTTCAGGGACAAAAATGAGTACCGGTTTGCCAACCCGTTTTATGAACCTTCCGGTGCGGAAGGATCAAAGCAGGTGAATTATGAGGTGTGGGAAAAGGCTTCCCGGTCGCTCACTACTTATATGTTCGGCGGATTCAGTTTCGGCAGGGGCGATGCGTCCGTATCCTATCGTCCCGTAACGGAAGGTACCGACCGGATTGAATACGCCGCCGGAATCTTCGCATCGGGCCGGTTTACCTTCGGAATGGGGGCCGGCTGGCGGCATCTGAATTTGCAGGCCTGGCTGGCATGGGAAGTGCTCGATTACGATGAAACCTGGAAATATATTACCATTTCCAACCGGACCAGCGTAAATTACAACAGTGGGGTGTGGATGAAAAACAAATGGTATGCGGGACTGGAGCTGGGATATGACATCATGCTCGGTAAAGCGCTGAGTCTGGGCCCTGCCGTATCGTATTCAGCCTATCATGTCATTGGCAACAAGCCGATAGATCCTGAGCTGGAATTTGATCCGGGTGCCAGGTATTACAATACCCGTGCCCTGGAGTACATTATCCGGATGAGGATCATCTCCAGCACAAATTCCAAACTGGAAATGAGAATGTATTATTCCGATTCATCCCTTGATGCCCGTGAATATTTTCCGGATTTCGACGGGGACTATGCCAGTGCCTATGAACAGATCTATTTCGGGGCAAGCTATATCTGGCGGTTTGGAAAGTAGGATATTCGGGACTTTCTGCAGGCTTTCTCTTATTGCTGGATATTTAATAATCTTACCTTCAACAAAAGGCCTTGCTGTTTTTCCGGCAGATGCACTAATGGCAGTATTTCCTGCTACATGATTTTTTGCGTTTTAGAGCCTTCGTGGCGAATTAATAGGTTACGAGTAAGAATTCGTTGCGAATTTGAAGGGAATCCAACTACGTAGTTAGGAACGTAGATAACTACGTAGGAACCTGCCGCCTTTACTTCGTTGGTATTTTTCCGAGATTTAATATTATTAGAATAAATGAAAAATCAATGAGATACATAAGATATGTATTCAGATATTATATTTTTATCACTCAAAATAATCCGATTTAACAGCTAATCCGTTTTGTTCACCGGCTTACCGCACAAATACCCATGTTTCCTCATTCGACAGGGATTCATGATAACGGTATCCTTCTTCTTCGAAGAGCTTCAGTTCTTCCGGACCGGTAATCCGGTTCTTCACCATGAAGCGGGCCATCATGCCCCGGGCTTTTTTGGTATACACCGTGATCATGCGATATTCGTTACCACGCGCCTCGCGGAATACGGGAGTAATAATACGGCAGGGTAAAATCCTGCTTTTCACCGCTTTAAAGTATTCCTGTGAGGCCAGATTGATCGGTACCCGGTTGGCTTCTGATTCCTGATCTTCAGCCAGTTTTTCACCCAGCAACCTGCCCCAGAAGGCATACAGATCTTTTCCCCTTTCGTTTTTCAGGGGAGTTCCCATTTCCAGCCGGTAGGGCTGTATCATATCCAGAGGCCTGAGAAGGCCATACAGTCCCGAGAGGATCCGGATATGCTGCTGGGCAAATAAAAGCTCTTCCCTGTCGAAAGTGCCGGCCATCAGTCCCCGGTATGCTTGGCCGCTGTATACCAGCATGGCAGGCCGGGCGTTTTCCGGAGTGAAGGGAAGGG
>DQWH01000021.1 GCA_011042635.1 Bacteroidota bacterium
AACCTTCCGGGATATCATGCATGGAACCGGGGGAACCGGTCTTCCTGGATATTGAGGGAGGACTGGTTCCTTTTTTTCTCACTTCCGTGGAAGAACGCGATCCGCGTACCGTGGTGATCTCCCTCGACGATATTGATTCCGAAGAAAAAGCCCGCCGCCTGTCTGGGATCGCGGTATACCTGCCCGGAACCCGGCCCGGTGGGAACGGAATGAACGAAACAGACCTTTCTTCCCTGGTTGGATACGAAGTGTTTACCCCGCAGGAACAGTCGCTGGGACTGGTGAAAGAGGCGGAAGAACTGCCCATGCACTGGGTGCTCAGGCTAAGGAGCCCGGAAGGGGAAAGACTGATCCCCCTGCATGAAGACCTGATTGTGGAAATCGATCCCGGAAGAAAAAGAATAGTGATGGATCTGCCCAACGGGCTGACTGAAATTTAATAGCGGTTACCCGTTGCTTCCTCAGAAGCGGGCATGTTCAAACCAGGATATCCTTTCCCTCCACTCCTGTGGAATGGAAAAAGTAGCTCCTTTTTTCCTGTCGTATCCCACCAGCACCGACTCACTGTACGATTTGACCTTCGTATGGGTATTGACAATTTTCTGGGACATACCGATGCTTTTGTTCCCAATGCGGGTAATTCGCGTATGCACCTCGATTTGCTCGTCCAGCCCGATGGGCTCCTCGTAATTGACATGAATACTGGCCAGCACCAGGGCCTGTTCATTCCAGCTGATCAGCCGGCCGAATACATCCCTGAAATACTGCAACCGGGCATAATCGTAATAATACTGATGCACGGCATTGTTCACATGGCCCATGATGTCGATGTCGTTAAACCGGATCTGCACGGGCGTTAGATGCGAATAGGTCTCCACTTCTTCCATAAGGGATAATAAAGGATGGTTTTTCCACTGCAATGTTGCTGAATCCCCGGCATATTTGCAAAGAAAAACACAAAATTTAATCGAACCGGCAGGTCGGTATAATGGTATCTTTCTTATTTTCATTATTTTACAATTCGATCAATTTTTAATACTCCGGCGTGCAGCGACCTGCGCCGGCCGGCGTCTTTTAAATAAAACCAATAATCACTTCATTATGAAAACAAAGTCTTTATCCTTACTCCCTGTCATTCTAATGCTGATTGCATGCATACAGCCTTCCGTGGCGCAGGACATGAAAAAGGAAACCCGCCGGGTGGATAATTTCAACCGGCTCAGTCTGGCTATTGCAGGCGACGTGCACCTGAAGCAGGGATCGACTTCCCTGGTGATCGAAGCGGAGGAAGACATCCTTCCCCTGATCGACACGGAAGTGAAAGACGGCCTTCTTACTATTAAATTCAACAAACACATTGTGCCCCGGCACGATAAAATTACGATTCACGCCTCCATGCCCGAGGTCAGGGGACTGAGCGTTGCAGGATCGGGGAATATCCTGGCCGAGGGGTCTGTTGAGAGCGACGAGCTGAAACTATCCATTGCCGGCAGCGGCGATATTTCGCTGAAAAAACTCAGTGTAGCCGATCTGAAAGCATCCATTGCCGGTTCCGGGGATATCTTTCTGGGCGGTACCGGCCGTCAGGGAAACCTGAAAGCCTCCATCAGCGGATCGGGTGATATGAAAATCCCGCTGGAATTTGAAAACGCAACGATTGCCATCAGCGGATCGGGCGATTGCTCGGTGCATGTGACCGGATCGCTCGATACGTCCATTGCCGGCAGCGGGTCGGTTACCTACGAAGGCAACCCCGTGGTCAATGCCCGTGTTTCAGGATCGGGTTCAGTAAAGCAAAAATAAACGGGAGTAACCCTCATAAAACCGGATGGATCACCTCCTGCTTCATCCGGTTTTTTGTTTTCCTTTAGTGGCCTTCCCACCCGTTCATATCCATTCTTCCAGGGTAAAGGTACGGGCGGGCCGTATTCCCTTCGGCCCTTTTTCCACCAGGCAGCATTCGTGATACAGATCGTGCTGAAAGAACAGCACGTAGCCGTTTTCCGCCGCCTCGTTCAAAAAAGCTTCCTTTTCCTCCAGCATCTTCATGGGATACACATCGTAACTCATGTTGTATTTCAGGGGGATATGCGCCACCGAAGGGATGAGATCGGCCATGAAAACCAGGGTGCGGTTGCGGTAACGGATAAAAGGAATGAGCTGTCCTTCCGTATGCCCGTGATACATCCTAAGCCGGAAACCCGGCGCCAGTTCGTATTCATTGTCCTCAACGAACCGCAATTGTCCGCTTTCCATCATGGGCAACAGGTTTTCTTCGGGGTAGGCATCGGCCTCGCGCACGTTGGGTGTCATGGCCCATTCCCACTGCCTGCGGCTTACCAGGCAGGTTGCCCGGGGAAAGGTCATCTCATACCCCGAGCCATCAGCCTTCCGCTTCACCCCGCCCCCGCAATGGTCGGAATGCAGGTGGGTAAGCACCATATCGGTTACCTGTTCCGGCGTATACCCGGCTTTAGCCAGAGCCCCTTCCAGTCCGTCCCCTCCGTTCAGGTGCACATGCGAAAAAAACTTCTCATCCTGTTTGTCGCCGTACCCGTTATCGACCAGGATCACCCGGTTACCGGTTACGGCCAGGATGGAACGCAGCGCCCAATTGCACAGGTTGTTTTCATCGGCAGGGTATTTCCGTTGCCAGAGCAGTTTGGGCACCACTCCGAACATGGCGCCGCCGTCGACTTTGAAATTGGATATGTGGATGGGGAAAAGTTCCATTTGGAATTTATTTATGATCCGACCTTTCAAAGATAAAATTTTGTAAGGAGATACGAACCGGGCAGATACCATCCTTCCTGCCCCACTTCAAAACATTTCAGGCGGGCATTCGCTTCACCCCGACTGTATCAATCTTTGCTTTCTCCGGGCTTCTCAGTGTTCCCTGCCTCCGCTTTGCAACGGCTGAGGGCATGGCTGCAGTTTTCTCTTGCCACCTGCGAATTTGAGGATGTAGATAACTACGTAGTATACTACGTAGTTATCTACGTAGTTTTCTACGTAGTTGTTCTTTATATATACTCTGTTATCAAAGCGTTTTGCTTCTAATAATTATTAAATGTTTAAATATTTTCGTGATCTACTTTGAATTATCGGGAAAATAATCCAATTTTGAAGGGTTCCTTAAAGCATTTCTTCGGCGGAAAAGATAAGGACCCTGTGTTTTTCATGAAAAGAAACAAACCATGAGCCGGGTACATTTTATTGCGATCGGGGGCGCCGTGATGCACAACCTGGCCATTGTGCTGAAAAAGAAAGGATACGATGTTACCGGTTCAGACGACGATATCTTCGATCCGGCCCGTAGCCTTTTGCAGCAGCATGAACTGCTTCCCCCGGAAATGGGCTGGTTCCCCGAAAAGATCATCACCGGGCTGGAGGCAGTGATCCTGGGAATGCATGCCCGGCCCGATAACCCCGAGCTTCGACGGGCAAGGGAGTTGGGCGTTCCCGTGTATTCCTTCCCGGAATTTATGTTCGGGCAAACCCGGCACAAACACCGGGTGGTGATCGGGGGCAGCCACGGGAAAACTACCGTTACCTCCCTTGTGATGCACGTGCTGAAGATGGCCGGTATCCGTTTCGATTACCTGGTGGGGGCGCGGTTGCCTGGATTCAGCACCATGGTGGGTCTGGATGAAAAAGCAAAACTGGCTGTTTTTGAGGGCGACGAGTACCTCAGTTCGGCCCTCGACCCCCGTCCGAAATTCCACTGGTACCGGCCTCACACCGCCCTGCTCACCGGGATATCATGGGATCACATGAATGTATTCCCCACCCGGGAAGAATACCTCGGAGCCTTCCGCGCCTTCATCCGGCTGATAGAACCCGGAGGAAGCCTGATTTATTTTGCCGGTGATCCGGCGCTGGAGGAAATAACAGGGGAAGCCCCTGAGAACATCACCCTCATTCCCTACCGGGAACATCCGCATACCGCAGAAAACGGCCATCCCTGCCTGATACATAACAATCAAAAAGTACCCGTGAACCTTTTCGGCCGGCATAACATGGAAAATATGGCCGGGGCACTCCGGGTATGCCGGGAGCTGGGAATCAGCGACGAGGAATTCTACCGGGCGGCAGGCACGTTCACGGGTGCAGCCCGCCGGCTGGAAAAGCTGGCCGAAAACCGGCATACAGCCGTATACTACGATTTTGCACATGCTCCTTCGAAAGTAAGGGCCACCGTTCAGGCCATGGCAACAAGGTACCCACACCGCCTGCTCTTTGCCTGCCTGGAACTGCATACCTTCAGCAGCCTGAACCCTGCATTCCTTCCCCATTACCGGGGGACCCTCGACATGGCTCACCGGGCAGCGGTATATTACAATCCTGAAACGGTTGCCCTGAAAAAACTTCCGGCCCTGATGCCCGGCCAGGTTCGCAAGGCTTTCGGAAAGCCCGGACTGGAGGTGTTCACCGATGCTGATTCCCTGTGGAACAGGCTACAGGAAGAAAACTGGGCCGGCCGGAACCTGCTGATGATGAGTTCGGGAAATTTCGGCGGAAAGGATGTGAAAAAGCTGGCCAGGAATATTACACGGGATAAGCAGGAGGCTGGGCATGATATGGATTTATTGTGAAGTACTTGCGGAAACTACATGCATCAAAACGGCAGAAAAATATATTTTTAATAACAGATTTTGTCATGTGTATGCCTGCATGTGTTAATTTGCAAACTTCCCCACATGTTATTTCATAACCAAACTAAATTAATTCACAACATGAAATTGAAAAGCTTTACTCTGCTGCTGGCCGTCATAATGACAGCGGCGGTTACGGCACAACAAACTCCGGCAACCAGGGCCAATTACGAGCTGGCCGCCCGTTTTTCGCCCAAAAAACTCGAAAAAATGGTATTCACCACCCGGGTGGATCCCCACTGGCTGAAGCTGGGCGAACGATTCTGGTATGAATACGAAACCAGCGAAGGCAAAATGTTTTATCTGGCAGATCCGGAAAAACATTCGCGCAAACCTCTGTTCGACCGGGTAAAAATGGCTGCCGACCTTACCCGGCTGAGCCAGGACCCTTACGATGCCAAAT
>DQWH01000005.1 GCA_011042635.1 Bacteroidota bacterium
CGGGTCTGCATGGCGATGCTGCCATACTGCCGTCCCTACGGGACTGCCAATGATTATTATATCGGGTTTGCATGGCGATGCTGCCATACGGCCGTCCCTACGGGACTGCCAATGATTATTATACCGGATTTGCATGGCGCTGCTACCATACGGCCGTCCCTACGGGACTGTCAATGATTATTATATCGGGTCTGCATGGCGATGCTGCCATGGCGGAGCAATCGTTTTTACCTCCGCAAAGCACGGAACGGATCGAAGGTTCTCCGCAGGCACAGGATCACCCCGGCGGCGTTCCCGTACATGGCTCCGATATCCATGGCCATCCTGATATCCAGGTCGGTATGCGGCAGCACGGAAGGTACCGTGGTCTCGAAATACCAGCTGAACTGGCTCCTGACAGGAGATATCGGCTTGACATACAGACCCTTGTTTATACTGTACGTAAAGAAGGTCCGGTAATCCATGGAGCCGATCACCCCTTCCAGCCCCAGGTGAACAGCCACCACCCGGTTGTTTATGGTCCCCCCCTCCCCGAATTCATTGAATACGGGCGAGGTGATCAGCGGAATGCCGATGACGAATCCGTGGTATGTCCACCCGTCCCGGTAAATCGAATGGTTGAAATAATTGTCGTTCCCCCCCAGCACCGTATCGCCGATGTTGTGCACGGGCCCCGACTGCCAGGTAGTGTGCAGGTATTCCGCCACCATATGATTCACAACCCGGTCCTTCTCCCGGCTCCTGTAATACACTCCCCATATCCCGTCGCGGTTAAAAGGGCGTGATTTCCCCGAACTGTCTTCAAAAATCGACTGGAAATAAATCCCCAGGGAACAGGCAGTCATTTTCACATCCAGCCGGTAGCATCGCGAGCCCAGGTGGTTCCCCAGGCTGTTGATCACTTCGTTTTCATGCACGGTGGCCGGATCGCCACTGCGCGCCATCAACACCCGCAGGTAGGCATCCCAGTCAGAAGGCAGGTCGCCGTACTCCGGATCGGGAGAGCTTCCTCCCCACTGGGCAACATGTTGAAACCCCACAGAACCGTTGATAAAAAAATCTCCCCCGAAACGCAGGTGCAGATGCTTGCGGTGGAGAAAAACATTTTTCACATAACGGTCGCTTTCGAACCATCCGTGTGCCAGCAGGGCGTTGACCTCCGCATACCCTCCGGTAAAGGGAATGTCGATATATCCCGGTGTGCCGGCCACCAGCATAGGCATGGGCCGGGCATTACCCGACCAGATGGTGGAACCCAGGGACAGGGTGGTATCCTGGTTCCCTGTTACTTCTTCCTTTTTCCCTGCCCGGACCAGAAACCAGGAATTCCGGATTTCAAGATATGCTTCGTGCAAATAACCCCGGGATTCATTTCCCAGGGTCCCTGTCCACTCCACACCGTAATCCAGCCGCAGCCCGTGAGTCTTCCGCTCGCTTTCTGTTTTCAGGCCTATTCCGCCAAAAGCATCGAAAGGCTGCAGGGTGTATTTGCCATGCTGCTTCGACACATTCCAGAAAGGTTTTGTTTCTCCGACCCCGCCCGAAACACCGCCATACACAAACAGATGCGGCAACCCGCCCTGCCCGGAAAGGGATGCAGCCAGTACCAATCCCGTTACCATCAACACCATCTTCCTCATTCTACCCTGCAATCAGTTTGATAAAATGTTGAATATTCTTTTCAAAATTGAAATTTTGTTCCACCCGTTCCCTGGCTTTTTCGCCCATCTTTTCCATTTTTCCCCGGTCGGCCCCCAGCTCCAGGATCCTGCCGGCAAAGTATTCCACATCCCCGAAAGGTGCCAGGTATCCCGTTTCCCCGTCGGCCACCAGCTCGGGCATACTGCTGATATCGAAAGCAATAACCGGCTTCCCGGCAGCCATAGCCTCCAGAACGGCATGCGACGATCCTTCGTGCAGGGAAGAAGACAGGTAGATATCCAGTTGCCTGTAAAATCCGTTCATATCATGCACAAAATCCATAAAAACCACCTCATTCTGCAGATCGTTCTCCCTGCAATACCTTTTCATTTGACGCTGCAGTCTGCCCGTTCCGGCTATCATCAGTTTGAAAGGGATATTCCTGTCTTTCAGAATCCGGGCTACCCTGAGCAAATACATCTGGCCTTTCTGTTCCACCATCCGACCCGCATTTCCCAGGACCAGCATGTTGCGGTGGTTCTCTTCCGTTTTGAAATACTGAATTCCCGGGAATGTGTCGAGACAGATCCCGTTGTAGATCACATGAACTTTCCCCTCATCCAGCATAGAGGCATTTCCCAGGAACAAATTCTTTTTTACATCGAGTGAATTGGCCACAACATGGGTCACCATCTTCCTGAGCAGGAAGCGGTTGATGGCTGAATCCCCCACGGGAAGCGCCGTTCCCCGCCGGTAAATGATGTTTTTCACACCAGCCAGACGCGCCGCCAGGGCCCCTAACTTCATATCGGCCGGCAGGCAAAGCACCACCGTATCCACTCCGAAGGTTTTCAGAAGGCGTTGCAGCGCCCATATCCTGACCGGATTCAGAAAACTCAGGTTCCCAACCCGCAGCGAACGTGCCTTCATTCCCTGCCGGCTGGCAGCCCGCCGGTAAAGCTCGCTGTTTTTTCTGGTAACCACCAGCACCTCCCGGCCATGCCTTTGCAGATAACAGGCCGTTTCATAATGCCATTTTTCACCGCCACCCCAGACTTTGTTCGAATTCAGAAAACAAATTCGTCCTGCGGAGTTCCTGTGGTGCATCATGGGCGGTTCGTGCATGGATTTCAGGATCATCCTGCCGGAATATATCATTCCCGGCACTCGGTTCAATGAATGCTTTCTTGTACCTGATAGGCGGGATTGCTGCTTTTGAATGTAGGAACCATCTCCCTCAACAGCCGGATCAGTTCCCCTTCATCCCTTTTTCTCACCATCTGTTCCATCCGGTCGAAATATGCGTTAACCACATGAGGGTCCATTCTTTTCGATTCTGCGATCATGATCTTGGGATGATGCGTAGGCAGATGGTTTTCGAAAGGATAAAACAGTTCCTCGTGCATTTTTTCGCCCGGCCTCAGCCCGATATACCGGATCTGGATGTCCTTGTCGGGCTCGTACCCGCTGAGCCGGATCATGTTCCGGGCCAGGTTCACAATACTCACCTGCTCTCCCATGTCGAATACGAAAATATCTCCCCCGTTTCCCATACAGCCGGCTTCCAGCACCAGCTGGCAGGCCTCGGTAATAGTCATGAAGAAGCGGGTAATACCGGGATGGGTTACCGTCACGGGTCCCCCCTTTTCGATCTGTTCCCTGAACCGGGGTATAACCGACCCATTGGAACCCAGCACATTGCCAAACCGGGTGGCAATGAAGCTGGTGGAAGAAAGCCCGTTAAGCGACTGGGTATACAGTTCGGCCACCCGCTTGGTGGCTCCCATCACATTGGTGGGATTTACCGCCTTGTCGGTGGAGATCATAATAAATTTTTCCGCCTGGTATTGCATGGACAGGTCTGCCAGGATCCGGGTACCCAGTATGTTGTTCTTCACAGCCTCCACGGGATTGGATTCCACCATGGGAACATGCTTGTACGCGGCCGCGTGAACAACAAAATGCGGGCGGTATGAGGAAAAGATCTCCTCCATCCTCGATGGGTCGGTGATATCCGCCAGAGCCACCGTGTATTCGTTCATACTCTCCATCCGTTCCAGTTCAACTTCCATCCCGTGCAACGGCGTTTCGGCCCGGTCAACCAGCAGAATTCTTCCCACCGGAAAACGGGTAAGCTGACGCACGATCTCCCCGCCGATGGATCCTGCCGCTCCCGTCACCAGGATAGTCTTGTCTTTCAACACCTTTCCCAGCCGGTGGTTGGAAAGAATAATGGGTTCCCGTTCCAGCAGATCTTCAATCCGGATATTCTTCAGATGTTGTGTCCGAAGCTCGAAATCAAGCCAGGATTTGATGCCGGGTACCGTTTTTACCTCCACTCCCCGGTTCAGACATTGCTGAATGATATTTCGTTTCACGGAAGGAGCGATCGAGGGAGAGGCAATGATCATATCGGTAACCCGCCATTTTTTAAGCAGTTTCGGCAGATCATCCGCATCGTAAATATGGATACCCTCCAGTTTTTTCCCCGTTTTCCTGCGGTCGTTCTCGATGAATCCCAGGATGCGGTAGTGATTATCCTGATCCAGGTCGAGAGCCCTCTTTACCAGCACGGCAGGTTCGCTCGAGCCGAATATCAACACTTCCCGGTGACTCTTGAGGCGACGGGCAAATTGCTGGTATATGAATTTGACTACCAGCCGAAGGGAGGTCATCAGGTAGGCGGCGGCAATCAGGTCGATCAGAATAACCGACATGGGGATCAGGAAAGACCCGCTGAAATAAAAAAGGCTGACCAGGTTGATCACGAGCAGGACCGCACTGCCCGTGGTGACGGCAGCCAGAATCCTGAAAAAATCACGCAGGCTGGTATACCGCACAATCCCCTGGTAGGTGCGGCCTATCAAAAAAGTAAGTCCGCGTACTCCGATATACACCGGAATAACCACCTGCAGCCCCTGTGGAACAATATCAGGCAGATTGAAATTGAACCTCAGGAAATATGCCAGGATCAATGAAAAGGTACATATTAACAGGTCAAGAAAAAATACCAGCCATCGCGGACTGTTTCTATCTGTAAAAAGCATACCTTTTTTTTTTAATTTACATCCTATTCAACACCCCCCTGCCAACGAATAACATTTCACTATGCAAGTATCAGGCCAGACCCGGAAAACCGATGCAAATTCTACAACCATTCATCAGGGTATAAGCGAATGGAACACTTTGCCTTCAAACACTATACTAATACGGTTATACAGATAGTAATAACCTGAACATTTTGCAATAAAACGAAAAACTATTCTCATCTCCCACTCCATTTGTTCATGCGCCTTTACGGTGAAGTATGACGCTTACTTTTCATAAGACGAAAAAAACAGCC
>DQWH01000201.1 GCA_011042635.1 Bacteroidota bacterium
GGTAATTCACCAGCCGGTCGCAGGCACGGAGCCCTTCCCCGTTTGATCGACCGGATGATTGAAGAATATGCCGGGGAATCGATGGTACTTGATTTCGAGGGCAGTGATCGCGAAGGCCTGGCACGTTTTTACCGGGGATTTGGAGCGGGGGAGGAAAGGTATCCCCGGGTGGTGATCAATCGGTTGCCCTGGCCGCTGAAACGGTTCAAATGACCCTTATTCCTTCAGGTTGTCGAAGTCGATTTCTCCGGAGGGTTCCAGTTCTGTCAGCCTTTCCTTTTCACATTTCAGGGTGCGGGACGGATATTTTTTCAGCAGGTTGTAATTGTGGGTAGCCATCACTACGGCCCGGCCGCTGTTTCTGATCTCTGTCAGAACGGCCATGATGCCGTCGGATGTTTCCGGATCGAGGTTGCCGGTGGGTTCATCGGCCAGGATCAGGTCGGGATTGTTCAGCAGGGCCCGGGCAATGACAACCCTCTGTTGTTCACCGCCTGAAAGCTGATTCGGCATTTTATATCCTTTATATTCCATCCCTACCTTTTCCAGTACCTCGGCTATGCGATGGTTGATTTCATTTTTGTTCTTCCAGCCAGTGGCCCGGAGTACAAAAGCCAGGTTATCGTAAACCGATCGGTCGGTGAGCAACTGGAAATCCTGAAAAACAATACCCAGTTTCCTCCGGAGCAGGGGGATCTGTCTTCGCCGGATCTTTCCCAGATCAAACCCCGCCACAAACCCTGTTCCTTCTCTCAGGGGAATTTCCGCATTGATGGTTCGGATCAGGCTGGTTTTGCCGCTGCCTACGCGGCCAATCAGGTAAACGAACTCCCCCTTCGACACCTCCATATTCACGTCCTTCATAACCAGATGGTCGTTCTGGGCAATGGTGGCTTGTTTCAGTTTAATAACGGTGTCGGGGGCCATGGGCGGGTATGGGATTCGTTCGGTTTCTGGAAGGTCAAAATTACAAAATAATAATCAGGACAGCCTCTAAAATAAATGAAGAAATTAACAGTTTAATGTTAATTAAAAGGCTGTTCGGTATCCGGCAACCCTGGGGAATATTCTTACTTTTACGTGATTTAACATGTTTTTTCCTATGAAGCGTCTGATCAGGATTTCCGTATATACACTGGCCGGTGTTCTCCTCTGGGGATCATGGGCGTATGCCCAGCGTCCAGCCTATTATGACCATCCCGACCGGTTTTACCGCAGGGGCATTGATCTGTTCGAAAAGGAGAAATACGGGGCTGCTCAGCAGCAGTTTGCCCGTGCAGCCGGGGCGTACGGCAACCTGCGTACCGAACTGAGCTCCGATGCCCGGTATTATATGGCTCTCTGTGCGATCAGGCTGTTCAACAACGATGCGGAAGCGCTGGTAAACGAATACATCCGTGGCAATCCCGAAAGTCCCCGTGTGAACCAGATCTGCTACCAGATGGCTCTCTATGAGTACCAGCGGAAGCAGTACCGGCGTGCGATCGGCTGGTTCGAGCAGGTGGACCGTAACCGGCTGGATAAGGATGAATTGCCGGAATATTACTTCAAAAAAGGCTACAGTTATTACCGCAGGGGCGATCCTGACCGGGCGGGAGTGGCTTTCAGCGAGATAAAGGACCGGGATACCGAATATACAGCCCCGGCCATTTATTATTATGCTCACATTGCCTATGAGCAGGAGCATTATCTCACCGCTCTTCGTGAATTTGAAAGGCTTAAGAACGATGAAACCTTCGGTCACATTGTGCCCTATTACATTTTACAGATCTATTACCTGCAGGAAGACTACGACCAGATCATTGCCATTGGTCCGGCATTGCTGGAAAAAGTGGTTTCCGGCCGGGAGGATGAGGTGCTCAGGCTGGTGGCCGATGCTTTTTACCGGAAAGGATTGTATGCCGAAGCGGAAAAATACATGACCCGGTACATGGAGAAAGCAAAAGTCCTTACGGAAGAAGAAAGGTATCAGGCCGGGTTTATTTTTTATCAAAACGGAAAATATGACCTGGCAGCATTAGAGTTTGAGAAAATTGCCGGAAGGAAAAATGCGATGGGACAGAATGCCGCTTACCATCTGGCCGACTGTTATATCAGAATGGGAGACAGGAATAAGGCCAGGATGGCATTTTCTTCGGCTGCAAGGCTGGATTTCGACCAGGAAATTCAGGAAGATGCCCTTTTCAATGCGGCAAAGATCACCTATGAACTGTCATATTCCCCTTTCAATGAGGCCATCCGGGCATTTCAGGAATATATCGAACGCTTTCCCTCTTCCGAACGCATTGATGAGGCGTACAATTATCTGGTCATGGCTTTCCAGAATACCAGGAATTACAAGGCGGCACTCGAGTCGTTGAACCGTATCCTGGTGAAGAACGACCGGATCAGGAAGGCATACCAGCGGGTGGCTTTCTACCGGGGGCTGGAGCTTTTCAATAATCAGGAATATGAGGAAGCCATTGATCATTTTGACCTGTCTCTTGAGCATGCCGATAAGGCAAACGATTTGAAAGCCAGGGCCCTTTTCTGGAAGGCCGAAGCCTGGTCGCGACTGGGTGACCACGATATGGCCATCCGGTATTATGAGGAATTTCTTACATCTCCCGGCGCTTTCGGTCTGGAGGAATATGATCTTTGTCTTTACTCCATGGGTTATGCCTGGTTTGAGAAGGAGAATTATGCGGAAGCGGCTTCCTGGTTCCGAAAATTTACCGCTTCCGGCCGTTCCGGAAGGAACGACCTCCTGGCCGATGCATTCAACAGGATCGGTGACACCTATTTCATCAGGATGCAGTATACCACTGCCCTGGAATATTATGACCAGTCGCTGGCGATCGGAATGGCCAATCCGGATTATGCCATGTTCCAGAAAGCCTTTACCATGGGCCTTATGAAGGATTATGCGGGGAAGATCTCCGTACTGGAACAGCTGATCTCGAAATACCCGCGGTCGAACTACCGGGACGATGCCTGGTTCGAACAGGGCAACAGCTACGTAAACCTTCAGCAGTACGATCAGGCCCTGGCAGCCTACAGGAAAATAATCGATGATTTTTCCGGGAGCAGCTATGTTGCCAGAGCCAAGGTCAAGATGGGGTTGGTTTACTACAATCTGGACCGTAACGACCGGGCCATCGAACTGTTCAAACAGGTGGTGGAGGAGTATCCGGGTACTTCCGAGGCACGAAACGCTCTCACGGGCCTGAAAAATATCTATGTTGACCAGAATGAGGTGGATACCTATTTTGCCTATGCCCGTTCGGTGGGTGAATATGCAGATGTCAGTACGGCAGAAAAGGACTCGCTGACCTATCTTTCAGGTGAGAACCTGTATATGGAAGGCAATTGTGAGCGGGCTGTACAGGTGCTTCAGAACTACCTGGAGGAATTTCCGCAGGGAAGTTTTGCTACCAACGCCTACTTTTACCTGGCCGAATGCCTGGCCGAGCAAAACAGGCAGGAAGAAGCCCTCAGGTCATACGATGAGGTGATCTCCCGGCCGCGAAACATATTTACCGAACCCGCCCTGGTGGAGGCAGCTTCCATTGCCTACCGGCAGAAAAACTACTTCGATGCACTGGAGTATTACCTCATCATGGAGCAGGTGGCCGAACGGCCGGCCAATCAAACCGAAGCGCTGAAAGGGCAGCTGCGCTGTTATTATCATCTGAAAAACTATGCACGGGTAAACGAAACAGGCGAACGGTTGCTGCAGTTAACCGGTCTGCCTGAAGATATGGTGAGGGAAACCCATTATAAAATGGCCCGGGCATACAGGGAAACCGGAAAACCTGAAAAGGCGCTGGAGCATTACAGGGCAATTTCCGAAGATGTATCGTCGGTGATGGGTGCCGAGGCCAAATACCGGGTGGCGGAACTGTATTTTGAAACGGGTGAAATTGATAAGGCCGAGGCAGAAATATTCTCCATGATCGATATGAACACCCCCCACGCATACTGGATGGCCAAATCCTTCCTGTTGCTGGGGGATGTTTTGGTGGAAAAGGGCGACTATTTCCAGGCCAGATATACCCTGCAGAGTCTGCTCGACGGGTATGGCAGGAATGACGACGGGATACTCGAAGAGGCGGCAGAGAAGCTCGACAAGATCATCAACCGCGACATGTTCATTACACCGGAAGATACCCTCAAACCGGTAAACCTTTTCTGACAAACCAATGCAATCAAGCCTCCATATGGAAAAAATGAGCAGCATGAGAACATATATCCTCCGGGCAGCCGGGATCTTGATACTTTCCTTTCTTGTCTGTCCCCGGGAACTTCCTGCCCAGGAAAAGATTGAGAAAGAGGTGAGGGTGGTGAAAGCTTATGAGCCCACACTTTCGGGAGCCGCGAAAATCAAGGTTTTTCCCGAAGCCGATGATACACTGACTCTGCGTCCTGATTTCGAATACAGTATTTATCCCCGGCCTCTGCAGTATCGCAGAGGCGTTCGCCCTATCCAGGCAGCCCGGATGGAAAGCGATCTACTACCCGAGTTGTACGGCTCATACCTGAGGCTGGGCTTCGGAAGCTATACCACCCCTGTGGGGGAACTCAGCATCAGCAGCCGCAGGAACCGGAACGGGGTGCTTTCTCTTTACATCAACCATATGTCGTCGCAGGGGAAGGTAAAACTTGATAATGAGCAGAAGGTTTTTGCCGGATACAGTGACACCCGTATTGATGTCAACGCGAAAAGGATCTTCCGGAATGCCTCCTGGAAAGGCCATGCCGGTTTTGATGCACTGACACGGTATTTTTATGGCCACCGGCCCGATACCCTGGCCGAACCCGAGAAGGATGATATCAGACAACGGTACCTGTTGTTCGATGCCGGAACAGAGATTCTTTCCACGCATGGCGATTCATCAAGGCTGAACTATAAGCTGGGGGTGGACTACGGGTATACCCAGGACCTGTACAGCAACC
>DQWH01000049.1 GCA_011042635.1 Bacteroidota bacterium
GTCCTGTATGGGTGGTGCCTGCCATGGATATGGATATGTACCGCCATCCGGCCACACAGAAAAATCTTTCCGCCCTGGAATCGCTGGGAGTAAGGATACTGGAACCGGAAACCGGACCGCTTGCCAGCGGGCTTACCGGAAAAGGCCGGATGGAAGAGCCGGAGAAGATACTGAAGGAAGTGGCCGAACACTTCAAAAAAAAAAGTCCTGCCGGATCCTCTCCGGGAAAAAAATCCTGATTAATGCCGGCCCTACCTACGAGGTGATCGATGCGGTCCGGTTCATCGGCAATCGTTCATCGGGGAAAATGGGAGTGGCACTGGCCCGGGTGGCTGCCGAAAGCGGGGCCCATGTTACCCTGGTTCTCGGACCCGTTTCACAACAAATAGCCCATCCTTCCGTTTCTGTCATCAGAGTGGAATCGGCTGCAGAAATGTACGAAAAAACCCTGGCCGGCTCGGATGAGGCGGATATTATCATTCTGGCAGCCGCCGTAAGCGATTTTACTCCTGAGGAACCGGTCAGGGGGAAAATCAAACGGGGTACAGCTCCCCTGGTAATCAGGCTGAAACCAACCGTTGACATTGCGGCGGCCATCGGAAGAAAGAAAAAACCGGGGCAGGTGCTGGTGGGTTTTGCCCTGGAAACGGAAAATGAAAAGGAACATGCCAGAGAAAAACTGGCAAGGAAAAACCTCGACATGATCGTGCTGAATTCACTGGCCGAACCGGGTGCCGGTTTCGGTTACGATACCAACCGGGTGACTATACTGGACCGCCTGGGGCATGTGACCGAAACCGGTTTGAAACCCAAGATAGGGATCGCCGGCGATATTATGGAGAAAATTTCCGGGTGGATATCTCAACAAGAAGAAAAATGAAGATCTTCCTGAAGAAATATCATTTGCATCTCATGATGGCGGTATTTGCATTTTATTTTCTGATGCCTCTGAATACCATAGCCCAGGAACTGAACTGCAATGTGCAGGTCATCTCCCAGCAGATACAGGGAACCAACCGGAGCATATTCAAGACCCTGCAGGAATCGGTGTATGAGTTTCTGAATAACCGGAACTGGACCCGGCATGTATACAGCTATAATGAACGCATCGAATGCAATGTGCTGATCAATCTGTCCGAACCCATTTCTTCCGACGAATTCCGGGGAAGCATACAGATACAGGCACGCCGGCCGGTGTTCAACAGCACCTATAACTCGGTATTGCTGAACATCCGCGACGATAATGTGCGGTTCAGGTATGTGGAAAATGAACCCCTGGAATTCAACGAAACGGTCCACCGTTCCAACCTTACCTCTCTGCTTGCCTATTATGCTTATATTATCCTGGGATTTGACTATGATTCGTATAGCCTGTACGGAGGGACGGAATACTTTGAAAAAGCGCAGAAAATTGTGGATAATGCCCAGAATGCTACAGAACCCGGCTGGAAACCCTATGAGGGAAGCAGCTACAGGAACCGTTACTGGTTGGTGTACAACCTGCTCGACGATATGTACAGGCCCGTGAGGGAATTCAACTACCGTTACCACCGGCTCGGTCTGGATATGATGAGTGAACAGACCGGCCAGGGACGGGCCAACATTGAGGAAGCATTCAGGCTGTTGCGGGAGGTATACCGGCAACAGCCCGATCCTTACATGTACCTTCTTCAGGTAGTGCTGGATGCAAAAACCGATGAAATTGTTAATATTTTCCGGGCTGTGGAATCACCGCCTGATGAGCGCCGCAGGGTGCATGAAATCCTCACCGAGATAGACCCCTCCAATATAGGGAAATACGATACCATACTGAATCCCGAAACCCTCTGATATCCGGTTCCCAATTCGGGATTTATTTGTAGTTTTATCCTCTGGCTGAAGAATATTTTTTCGGGTATGCTCAAGAGTCTGCTGGTTCAAAATTATGCGCTGATACAGCACCTGGAGATCAGTTTCGATTCCGGGCTGTCGATTATCTCCGGTGAAACCGGTGCCGGGAAATCCATCCTGATGGGAGCTCTTTCTCTGATCCTTGGTCAGAGAGCCGATACATCCGTACTATACGACAGGGAGAAGAAATGCGTGGTGGAGGGGAGCTTCTTCATCAAGCCCTACGGACTGCGCTCTTTCTTCAACGAAAATGAGCTGGATTATGATGATACCGTGATCATCCGGCGTGAGATCAATCACCAGGGGAAATCCAGGGCTTTTGTGAATGATACGCCCGTGGGTCTGCAGATGTTAAAGGACCTGGGCCAGCGGCTGGTGGATATCCATTCCCAGCACCAGAACCTGATGCTGGGCGATAACCGTTTCCAGCTCGGGGTGCTGGATGCTTTCGGCAGGCATTATGATTTGTTGCAAAGGTATGAAACCGAATATGAAGAATACCTGGCCGCGAGGCATGAGTACGAGTCGCTGAAGAACCGGTCGGAAAAGGCCACTGCAGATCTTGATTATCTCAGCTTTCAATATGATCAGCTCGAAAAAGCCGGCCTGGTGGAAGGAGAACAGAATGAACTGGAAGAGGAACTTGAAACCCTCAGCCATGCTGAGGAGATCAGGGAAAATCTGTTAAAGTCGTACTACCTTCTGGCAGGGGAGGAAGGGGATGTGCTGGGCCGGATGAGGGAGGTACAGTACCTGCTGACCCGTATTTCTGCTTTTTATTCTCCGGCTTCCGAACTGGAAAAACGGGTGGAATCAGCTTACCTTGAAATGAAGGATCTTTCCGAAGAACTGGAAAGACTGGGGAATACGGTGGAATATGATCCCCGGCGTATCGAGGTGGTGCAGGAACGCATCAACCTGATCTACTCTCTTCAGCAGAAACACAAGGTCTCTACAGTAGGTGATCTGATACGGATCAAAAATGATCTAAAAAAGCAGGTCGATGAGATCGATTCTTTCGATTCACGCCTGGAAGAAGCGAAAAAACTTTTCGAGGCCTGTACGGAAAAACTGGAAAAAACCGCCGTTGAACTGACAGCCAGGCGCAGGGAGATTATTCCCGAACTGGAAAAGAAGATCACCGGCCTGTTGAAGGAACTGGCCATTCCCCATGCACGGTTTGCCGTGGAACTGGAAGCAGAGGAGGATTTTCAGCCGGCAGGGAAAGACCGGGTGACCTTCCTTTTTTCGGCCAACAAACAGGGAGCGCTGATGGATATTTCCCGGGTAGCTTCGGGCGGAGAGCTGTCCAGGGTGATGCTCAGCCTGAAATCACTCATTACCCATTCTTCTTCTCTCCCCACGGTGATATTCGATGAAGTGGATGCGGGGGTCAGTGGCGAAATTGCCGACAAGGTGGGGAATATCCTGCGCCGGATGGCCGAACACCTCCAGGTGATCAATATAACCCACCTGCCCCAGATCGCCGGAAAAGGGAAGCATCATTATCTGGTTTACAAGACCGATACGGCCGACAGGACCATCACCCGCATCAAGCTGCTGAATGAGGAAGAGCGTATACAGGAAATTGCCAAAATGCTGAGCGGGGAGGAAGTAACCCCGGCTGCCTATGAAAATGCCCGCATCCTGCTGCGCAACTGATCCTTTTTCTCTGTAAATAATCATTTCGGACCCGTAATTCCTGAATACAATAATTCGTATTATTTGCTTTCGAAATCTAACCAAATCCGATGTCATGGCTTACAATTTGTTGAAAGGAAAAAAGGGGATCATTTTCGGTGCCCTGAATGACAAATCTATTGCCTGGAAAGTAGCCGAGCGGGCATATGAGGAAGGTGCCGCATTTACCCTGTCTAATACACCCGTGGCTTTGCGTTTCGGGACCCTGAATGAACTGGCTGAAAAAACCGGAGCAAAGGTGCTTCCGGCCGATGCTACGTCGAATCAGGATGTGGAGAACGTGATCCTGAAATCCATGGAAATCCTGGGAGGGAAGGTGGATTTTATCCTGCATTCCATCGGTATGTCGCCCAATGTGAGGAAAGGACTGCCTTATGACAACCTGAACTACGATTATTTTCTGAAAACCCTGGACATTTCCGCCCTTTCTTTTCACAAGATCCTGCTGATGGCCAGGAAACACGATGCCATCAATGAGTGGGGATCGGTGGTGGCCCTGACCTACATTGCCGCACAGCGCACCCTGGTGGGGTATAACGATATGGCCGATGCCAAGGCTCTGCTGGAATCCATAGCCAGGAGTTTCGGTTACATATACGGCCGGGATAAAAAGATACGGATTAATACCGTTTCCCAGTCGCCTACCTTGACCACCGCCGGCAGCGGGATCAAGGGGATCGAATCCCTGTTCGATTTCACGGAAAGAATGTCGCCGCTGGGAAATGCCACCGCCGAGGAGTGTGCCGGGTATGTGGTGACCCTGTTTTCCGACCTGACCCGTAAAGTCACTATGCAAAACCTCTATCACGACGGCGGATTCTCCAGCATGGCCATGAGCCAGCGCGCCATCTCACAGTACGAGAAGAGTTTTGAGGAATGCGATTGAAACGCAGAGGGCAGAGGGCAAAGGGTTAAAAGCAGGCGGTTACTGTGTGAGTTTAACGGATATTTATGATCAGTCATTGCCTTTATGATGTTGACCCGGATTAAATTATACCACCTTTTCAAATTCGCAAGCCTGATGTTTCGTCACCATACGACAGGTATTTGTTTCACAGGAATCGAACGTTTAATAAAAACAAGAATTCCACATCAAATAATAATTCCGGACAGAGTCGGATGTGTTTATGGTGGAAAGTCGAAAAATTGTGGAGTTGGGAAGAGGGATTTTGCAATGTTATTGCATGCAATGATAAAGAAAGCTTCGTCAGTGCCTTCCCTGGTGGACTTGTGCCGGTGAGAGACCTGCGAATCTGTGGAATTATTTATCTACGTAGCTACCTACGTAGTTATCTACGTAGATA
>DQWH01000128.1 GCA_011042635.1 Bacteroidota bacterium
CTCCTGGATTTTCTGCTTTGCACCGACGACCGGTTGGCAGAAGAGGAGGAACGACTTGCCTGCCGGGCTGCTGCTGCACGCTGGTTCGAACTGCTCCGTGAGGTTTGCCTTACGGCTTTCGAACGTTCGTTGCTCGATTTCTTTGCGGCAACCGATTTCTGTTGCCGGGTATTGTTCCGGGCCGTACTTTCCACCTTCCGGGAAGAGGAACGTTCGGCGGTCCGTCTCTGTCCTTCGACCGGAGCTACCAGTAAAAGACTCATTAACAGGCTGATGAAGATATATTTTTTCATGGCTATCCGTTTTTATTGGTTCACGTAACATCTTTCATCCTTAAGAAGGCAAATACTTTGCCAAACTTTATTCATCCGGGTGGGAATCCGTTAAACAGGATTCAGGAAATAAAATGAGCAAAGACAAATACAGCGAAAACATCCGATGTTTATCGCACATTCCATATTTTTACATCTGAAAAACGACCGGCTATGAAAATCAAACTGAAATTATTCCTGGGGTTTTTTACCCTGGTTCTGATGCTGGCCCTTGCCGGGGCATATTCCATCATTGAATTCACCCGCATCAGCACTTCGGTTAATGCCATTCTGGAGGACAATTACCAGTCCATTCAGGCCACCAAGGATATGCTGGAAGCCATCGAAAGGGAAGACAGCGGAATACTTCTGTTGCTGATGGGGAATTTCAGGGAAGGAAGACACACCATCTCGTTATCAGACAGCATATTCAGGCGATCCCTGGATATTGCCCGGAATAACCTGACGGAAGAAAATGAACAGCAATATGTAACGAATATCGAATCGTATTACACCCGGTACAGAAGCATCATTGAATATCCTATTGTCAACACTTCGCGCCAGGGAAATATCGAATGGTACGAAACCGAAGTATACCCCCTGTTCCAGGATTTGAAAAAAGCCATCCACACCCTGATGGATCTGAACCAGACCAGCATGTACCGCGAAGCCATGATGCTGAAGGAGAAGTCAAAACGGGCCATCATGCCCGGCATTGTGGCCATCGGGGCCGGAATTGTTTTCACCCTGATATTCAATATCTTTATCAACTATTACCTGGTTTCTCCCATCAAAAGGCTGGTGCGCTCCATCAGAAACTACAAACGGGGGACCGTATTCGGGGCTGATATAGAAACCAACGATGAATTGAAAGAACTGGAAAACAGCATCCGGGACCTGACATCCAAAATATAGCAGGCATTTATGAGAATTCCGCTGATTATCAGGCATATAGGAGGTATATTGCTATTCACCAGCCTTTTCCTGTTTATTGCACTGATCTTTTCGCTGATCGACCGGGACGGTACCAGTCTTATCTTCCTGTATTGCACCATTCTCTGCCTGATCTTCGGTCTTTTCCCCATGATATTCGTTCCCACATCCACCCTGGCCATCAACATCCGGGAAGGCATAGCCATTGTGGTGGCGGGCTGGTTCGTGGTTTGCCTTTTCGGATCTCTTCCCTACCTTTTGTGGGGCGGTGAATTCAGTCTGGTGAATGCCTGGTTTGAAAGTGTTTCGGGTTACACCACTACGGGCTCATCGATACTGAACGATGTGGAAGGGCTTCCCCGGAGTCTCCTGTTCTGGCGTTCTTCCACCCACTGGATCGGGGGCCTGGGTGTGATCCTCTTCACCCTGATTATCCTGCCGGGTAAAGATTCCAGCAAGTTCGTTCTGGTCAGCACCGAACTGTCGGAAATTGCCCGGCAAAACTTTCGGGAATCGAGCAAACGCACCCTGCATATCCTGTTTTTCGTATACCTGTGCCTGACGCTGGCTGAAACGATCCTGCTGAAGGTCTGTGGAATGAGCCTGTTCGATGCGGTGAACCATGCTTTTGCCACCATTGCCACCGGGGGTTTCTCCACCCGGAACCTCAGCATCAGCCATTTCAACAGCATACGCATCGAGACTGTGATCATGCTTTTTATGGTGCTTTCGGGCATCAATTTCGGTTTGCTTTTCGGTACGGTCACCCTGCAGAACCGCAATATTTTCACCTCCTCCATTGTCCGGTGGTTTATCCTGGTTTTGTTCACCGGGATTATGCTGGTTACTGCCAGCCTATACGCCTCGGGCTATGGCAGCCTGTGGCATTCGCTTCGCTACGCCTCTTTTCAGGTGCTTTCCCTGGGTACCACCACCGGCTTTGCCACCACCGATACGGGCAACTGGCCGGTTTTTACGCAGCTTATCCTGATCTATTTCACATTGCAGTGTGCCTGCATCGGTTCTACTTCGGGAGGATTAAAGTTCGACCGCATCATTATCTTCTTCAAATCGCTGAATAAACAGCTTCGCCTGATCAGGCATCCGAAGGCAGCAGTCGTTTGCAAGCTGGAAAACCGGCCCGTTTCGGAACAACTGGAAAACCAGACCCTGGTATTCACCGTGCTGTACCTCCTTATCATTCTGATATCCACCCTGGCCCTGACGGTGATGGATGTGGACCTGATGACCTCCTTTTCCGGGGTGACGGCCACCATAGGGAATGTGGGGCCCGGTTTCGGAGAAGTCAGTTCATTGTCAAACTACAGTGGGCTCCCTGCCGGGGCCAAAATTCTTCTTTCCCTGGATATGCTGATCGGCCGGCTGGAGATCTTCAATATCCTGATTTTCTTTTCTCTGAAAAATTTCTGATATTTAAGAAAAAATATTCCCCATGTCGAAAACCGCCCTTTATTTGCTGGCCTTGGTCAACCTCCTCGGGTTTGCTTTCATGATCGTAATGAATGTCATGGCCAATGCGCTACCCATCAACGGGAAAACCACCGGGGAACTCTCGGATGTGTACCCCAACCTGTTCGTACCGGCGGGACTTACCTTTTCCATTTGGGGAGTGATCTACATCCTTCTGACCCTTTTCGTGATCTACCAAGGGGTGGTGGTCATTAAAATGAGTACAGGAGGAGCAGGCTTCCTGGAAAACATCCATATCTGGTTTTCCCTTTCCTGCCTGTTTAACGGTGGCTGGATCCTTGCCTGGCATCACCAGAAGGTAGGGCTATCGCTGCTTATCATGCTGGGCCTGCTGGCCTGCCTGCTGATCATTTACCTGCGGCTGGGCATCGGAAAAGGGACTGTTCCGGGGGCCACGCGTTACCTGGTGCATGTGCCCTTCAGCATTTACCTGGGTTGGATCAGCATAGCCACCATTGCCAATATCACCGCCTGGCTGGTACACACCGGCTGGAACGGGTGGGGCATCAGCCAGGCCACCTGGACAGTGGTTGTGCTGGCGGCCACGGTAGTGCTGGCCTATCTGATGTTGTTCACAAGGCACGATACCTTCTTTGCCCTGGTGGTTGCCTGGGCCCTGTTCGGGATATGGCTGAAACGTTCCGGCGCCCCCGATCCCGTTCCCGTGGTTACCTGGACGGCCCTGTCGGGACTGATCCTGGTGGTGCTGGGCATTGTGGCCGATCTGCTGCCGTTCCGGTCGGTAACGGGAAAAGGGTAAACCTTTCAGGTATCATCCCCGCTGGCCTCACATTCACAAGCCTTTTATCTCCGAAAAAGAATACAAAAAACGCTGATTTTTGATGCCCCATGCCGGTAGCCCTTACGGAGGCATCCGGACAGGGGCCATAATTTCCTGGCAACCATGAAAAAGTGTTTCATTACCGAATGGGTCATTGCCACGGCCGTTCTGGCAGCTTTGATCCCTGTACTGATGTTCATTTCGGTCCCTGACGGGGAAACCCTGCTCCGCCGTCTGCACATCACCATCCGTTATGTGATCCCGGCTACGATCCTGATATTGATCGTCAGCCAGCTATGGTGCAGCAAAAGTGCTTCCCGGTAATAATCACCTGTGCCTTTTTATACCACAGGTAACACCATAATTATTTATAACGGTTATAAATTACTCTGTTGCCCTGATTTTTTTTGAGAAAAACTGGATTTTTTTTTCTGTTATTCAGAAATTGGGTATAGTAATTATTCCATAGGCCCTTTAAGGCATACACACGCTCGCGATGAGGCCCCGGTTCATACGGTCCGGCTTTCTGGCGGCAGCAGAATTCTTATGTGCTCTACTTCTGCCGGCTCAGGAACATGTACTTGAATATGCAGTTTCAGGAGGCGGTCCGGGAACGGCAGCCATCCGCTCCCTGGTTCCCGGAACGAACGGCAGGGTTTCCCTGGCCGGCCAGTACAGCCGCACATTCCGGTGGAACGGAACTTATATGGAAAGCCACCGTCCGTATAGCGGATTCATGGCAACCCTGGAAAAAGACGGTTCGGCCAGGTGGTTTCTTCCGTTCCATAGCCGGAAATTTACCACCATTCACAGGATAACCGTTACGAAGGAGGAAAACCTGCTGGGAATCGGAACTTTTTCCGACACACTGTTCTATCCGGACGGAATGCTCCTGCCTGAAAAAGGCATGGCCGGTTTTATTGTGGAAACCGATACCGCTGGGAACCTGATCCGGTGCTTCACACTCATCAACGAACTGAACGGGCATTTCAGGAATACTCTGTTGTTACCCGATGGTTCGTTGATCGCCTGCGGGGAATTCGAGAACACCCTGAAAACCGGAGAGATCATACTGAAAAGCCGCGGCAGAAAGGATATCATGCTGATGCGTTTATCCCCTGACGGGTCTGTTCTATGGATCAGACAAATAGGGGGCAGGGGAAATGATACTCCGGCCGGACTGGCGACCGTGGATTCCGGTTTTTATCTGGCAGGTAATTTCAGCCAGGACATCACGCTGGGGGGCCAGCAGTTCCAGGCATCGGGCAGAAGCGATTTTTTTATTGCCCGGATGGATGAAAACGGCAAAATAATCAAC
>DQWH01000211.1 GCA_011042635.1 Bacteroidota bacterium
CAGGACAGGTTACCCGCATCACCAACACCTTTCTGGGCCAGATGCAAACCACCACCACCTGCCCCACCTGCGGAGGCGAAGGAAAAACCATCTCGAAAAAATGTCCCAAATGTGCCGGGGAAGGGATCATTAAAGGAGAAGAAGTGGTACGCATCAACATTCCGGCAGGCGTGGGTGAAGGCATGCAACTGAACGTTTCCGGAAAGGGAAATGCCGCCCGGCGCGGAGGAATCAACGGCGATCTGCTCGTGGTCATTGAAGAAGAAAAACATCCCAAACTGATCCGTGACGGGAACGACCTGATTTACAATCTGTATTTAAGCGTCCCCCAAGCCATTCTGGGAACCCAGGCCGAAATCCCAACGGTTGACGGGAAAGTGAAAATCAAGATCGAAGCAGGCACCCAGCCCGGGAAAATCCTGCGTATCAGGGGCAAAGGACTCCCCGATGTGAACGGATACCGGAAAGGCGACCTGCTGGTTCACATCAATGTGTATATTCCCCGGGAGGTGACGCGGGAGGAAGCCCGGATACTTGAAAAATGGAAACAGTCGGACAGTTTTACACCCCGGCCAAACCGGGAAGAAAGAAGTTTTTTCGACAGAATGCGTGGATATTTTGAATAATTTTTTCCGATAATAAATGAAGGTATTACCTTCACAACCTCGTAACTAACAAATAAGCTTCTCATGGACATCCTGAAGGCCCGGAACATTGTCAAGCAATTTTCCAACCACCTGGCTCTGGACAAGGTCAGTATTCATGTTCCGGAAAATACCATTTACGGGCTGCTCGGACCAAACGGCGCAGGAAAAACCACCCTGCTGCGGATCATAAACCAGATCACAGCCCCCGATGAAGGCGAGATCATTTTCAAAAACAGGAAACTGAAGGCGGAAGATGTTTTTGATATCGGATACCTGCCGGAAGAACGGGGACTGTATAAAAAAATGACGGTAGGGGAACAGGCTATGTACCTGGCCCAGCTCAAGGGAATGAAACGGTCTGAGGCAGTAAAGAAACTCCGGTACTGGTTTGAAAAATTCGAGATCCAACCCTGGTGGAACAAAAAGGTAGAGGAACTCTCCAAAGGCATGCAGCAAAAACTGCAGTTCATCGTAACCATTCTGCATGAGCCTTCCCTCCTGATTTTCGACGAGCCTTTCAGCGGCTTTGATCCCATTAACGCCCGTATACTGAAACAGGAGATCCAGGATCTGAAAAAGAAAGGAGCCACCATCATTTTTTCCACCCACGATATGGGCAGCGTGGAAGAGCTGTGCGATCACATCACGCTGATCAACCGGTCGCGAACCCTGCTGGAAGGGCCTATCGACAAAGTAAGGGAAGAATACCGGACCAACCGGTTCGAGGTGATATTCGAAGGATCTCCCAACCTGCTTGACTTCACCCTGTCGTCACAGTATAAAATAATTGAAAATATCCCTGTTAACGGGACCCAGCGGCTGCTCATCGAAATTGTCGACGGAATTTCCACCAACGAGATCATTTCCAGTCTGCTTACCAAAGGGAAGATCTTATCGTTTAACGAGAAACTTCCCTCGATGAACGATATATTCATCCAGGTTGTGGAAGAAGAAAATAAAAAAACAGGCCGGAAATCCAACTAATCCCAAATCTGACCCATCATGAACAAAATCATCCTGATAATAAAACGCGAATACCTCAGCCGGGTCAAGAAAAAATCGTTCATCATCATGACCCTGCTGGCTCCTTTGCTGATGGCCGCCATGTTGATCATCCCTTTCTGGATGATGAGCAAGGGAGACGATACGGAAAAAGATATCGCCGTGGTGGAAGAAGGCACCTCCCTGTTTACCGGTGTGATACCCGACACCAAAACCATGAGATTCCATTACCTGGAAGATGCCAGTATGGAAGACCTTAAAACCACTTTCCCGGACCTGGGCTATTACGGGGTGCTGTACATATCCCCCAAACAGGCACTGGTACCCGGCTCCGTTGAATTCTGGTGCAAACAGCAACCGCCCCTGGAAGTGACCATGCATATTTCCAATGCCCTGGAAAAGGAAATTGAACGTCTGAAACTGGAAACCTACAATATCAGCAACCTGGACGAAATACTGGCATCGGTGGAAACCAATATACAGATCCAGACCTTCAAGATTTCCGGTAGCGGCGAGGTGAAAAAGTCAAATACCGGCATTACCATGGGTATTGCCTACATCAGCGGATTCCTCATCTATATGTTCACCTTTATGTTCGGCGCCCAGGTTATGCGGGGGGTGATCGAGGAAAAGACAAGCCGCATTGTGGAGGTGATCATCTCCAGCGTAAAACCTTTCCAGCTGATGCTGGGAAAAATCGTTGGCATTGCCCTGGTGGGTTTAACCCAGTTTGTTTCTTGGGTGGTACTTACGGGAGTGATCGTTTTCATAGCCCAGAACATTTTCCTGCCCGATAACATGATGGAACAGATCCAGTCGGGGCAGAGTATCATGTCGGCAGTTCCCGCCGCAGCACAGGCATCTTCTCCCATGCCGATGAACGAGGCACAGAGGTTCATTGAATCGATCTACTCGGTAGAATGGGGTTTGATCATTCTTACATTCATTGCCTATTTCATGGGGGGATACCTGCTGTATGCTTCTCTTTTTGCCATTGTGGGTTCAGCGGTGGACAACGAAACCGACACCCAGCAGTTCATGCTGCCCATCACCATTCCCATGATCCTCGGTTTATTCGTTATGCTGAATGCCTTTCAGAATCCAAACAGTTCCATTGCATTCTGGTTCTCCCTTATTCCTTTTACCTCACCCATCGTCATGATGGCCAGGATACCCTTCGGAGTGCCAGTCTGGGAACTGACAACCTCCCTGCTGCTGCTGGTCATTACATTTATTCTCACCACCTGGATGGCCGGGAAAATATACCGAACCGGTATCCTGATGTACGGCAAGAAGGTTTCCTACAAAGAACTCTGGAAATGGTTGCGATATAAAAACTGATTCATACCTTTTTAACCGTCTCTTACGGGAAATGCCCTCACGGGTGTATGGAAAATTAACAGGACATGTCAAAAATACTGGTTATCGACGATGAAAAGAGCATCCGGAACACCCTGAAGGATGTGCTGGAATATGAAAAATACGAGGTTGACCTGTCGCCCGACGGCCAGGATGGAATCGAAAAATTCAGGAATAACCGGTATGATGTGGTGCTGTGCGATATCAAGATGCCCAATATGGACGGCATCGAAGTGCTCGAGCAGATTTTCGGCATGTCGAATGATGTCCCCGTGATCATGATCTCGGGACACGGTAACATCGACACTGCGGTAGAAGCCATCAAGAAAGGGGCCTATGATTTCATTGAAAAACCCCTCGATTTGAACCGTTTGCTGATCACCATCCGCAATGCGCTGGACCGGTCGACTCTGATCAGCGAAACGCGCACCCTAAAGAAGAAAGTCAGCAAAACCTATGATATCGTGGGGGAATCACCGGCCATCAAAAAAATCCTGGAAATGATCGACCGGGTAGCCCCTACCGATGCCAGGGTATTGATCACAGGCGAAAGCGGAACCGGCAAGGAACTCGTGGCCCGCTGGCTGCATGAAAAAAGTCACCGGGCCGAACATCATTTTGTAGAGGTAAACTGCGCTGCCATTCCTTCCGAGCTGATTGAAAGCGAACTATTCGGTCATGAAAAGGGCTCATTTACTTCGGCCATCAAACAACATATCGGCAAATTCGAACAGGCAAACGGAGGAACCCTTTTTCTGGATGAAATAGGCGACATGAGCCTGTCGGCCCAGGCCAAGGTGCTCAGAACCCTGCAGGAAAATAAGATCAACCGGGTGGGAAGCGATAAGGATATTCCCGTGGATGTGAGGATCATTGCCGCCACCAATAAAGACATTAAGAAAGAAATTGAGGAGAACCGGTTCAGGGAAGATCTGTATCACCGCATCAGTGTTATCCTGATCCATGTTCCCTCACTGAACGAAAGAAAAGACGACATCCCCCTGCTGGCAGATCATTTCAATGAGCAGATCTGCGGTGAATACGGGATCCCTAAAAAAATCATCGCTCCGGAAGCCATTACCGCCCTGCAAAACATCAACTGGACCGGTAATATCCGGGAATTCAGGAATGTGCTCGAACGTCTGATCATTCTGTGCGACAAGGAGATCACGGGCAAAGATGTACAGGCCTTTGCACAACCCATCAGCAAATAACCTACATCTCTTCCGTATGAACGGAAGACCACAGGCACTATGGCCCGATTTGCGCTGAAAGAAATGAATCCTGCCGTCCGGTTTGCCGGAATGCTGGGACTTGCCCTCCTGATATACAGTATTATCCGGGCAGCCAGCCTGTCCATTACCCATGATGAAGCCCTGACCTTCCTGAGGCATGTGCCAGAATCCTGGAATGAACTGCTATACTTCCACACCTGTTCGGCAAACAACCATTGGCTAAATACCGTGCTGGTCAAGCTGTTGATTCCCCTGACAGGTCCGGGAGAATGGGCGCTCCGCATACCCTCCCTGGCCGGACATGCTATTTACCTCTGCTTTTCATACCTCTTTGCCGCACAGGTAAAAAATCCCTGGTGGCAGGCGGCCGTTTTTTCTATGTTTGTTCTTCAACCCTTTCCCACCGAGTTTTTTTCCCTGTCACGCGGATATGGCTTGATGATGGGTACCGGCCTGGGATCCCTGTGGTTCTTTGTTCAATTTTACCGTAGCGCGTTGCTAAGAGACCTGTTTGCCAGCCTGTTTCTTTCCGCTGCGGCGGTACTTTCTGCGTTTACCTGGTGGTATGTGC
>DQWH01000172.1 GCA_011042635.1 Bacteroidota bacterium
CCCAGCCCCGGCTGATCCGGCAGCGGCGGCCATCAAACCGGCAAATTCCAGCTTGCAGAACAGGCCGAAAATCCCGCTTTTATCTGTAAAAGCCACCGGCATGATGATCAGGCGGGGATGATATTTTTCATAAAAGGAGGCAATGGAGAACAGCCAGCAGGTGCCCGGCAGGACATCGCCGTCGGTTTGTACGATCAGCTCTCCCGTGGCATATGACAGAGCGGTTTCCAGGGCTGCTTTTTTCCCGCTGATGCCTTCGGGCAGGGGGATCCATCTGAAGCGGAGGGAATTTTTCAGATATCTTTCGTGAAGCAGGGAAGGGGTGTTATCAGTGGAATGATCATCTACGAAAATGATCTCATACAGATCTTCCGGGTACTCCTGGTGATCCAGGCTTTGCATAAGCTGCGGCAGATGCGGGGCTTCATTCCTGACAGGTATGATAACGCTAATTTTTGTAGAGGGATTAACGGCTGATGTCCGGTGTTCGGGTGTCCGGTCCCATCCCCTGCGGAACACAAGTATCATGCTGCCGTATGCCAGCAGGATCAGGAAGGCAAAGGTCGTGATCCACGGACAAAGGTGATATAAAAGGATTATTTCAACCACTCGTACGTGGTGTAATGTTGTCCGTTCATACACAGGGCTTCATATACCCTGCGGGCATGGTGGTTACGCCGGTCGACATACAGCCTCAGTCCCAGCACACCGGGATCTTCTTCCACCTTTTTTTTCAGAAAGGCATACATGCGCGAAAAGATCCTGTGACCCCTGAATTCGGGCAGAATGTAAACCGATTGGATCCACCACACATTTCCGTTTCTCCAGTCGCTCCATTCGGTAGTGATCATCATGGAAGCGATGACTTTTCCTCCGGTTTCCGCCACGTAATACAGCCCTTTCGACCGGTCGGCCAGTGCTGCTTTCACTCCTTTTTCCACCGTGTCAGGATCAAGGGCCAGGTTTTCCGTTTCCTGTGCCATGTTGATCTGGAAGTCGACGATGATGGAATATTCGTCGGGTGTAGCCTTTCTGATCAGAAGGTCGTTTTCAGGATCAATATTCATCCCAGCGCTTGATTTTAATGTCGTTCATATCCATTTTGCAGAATGCCAGGATGAAAGCACTGGCCAGCCTGGCATTGGTGATCAGCGGAATGTTGTAATCCACTGCGTTTCTGCGGATGAGATAATCGTTGCTCAGCTCTGTTTTGGTGAGGTTTTTCGGGATATTGATCACCAGGTCCACCACTTTTTTCCGGATCAGGTCGATGGTATTGGGTTTGCTTTCCTCATCGGGCCAGTGAGCCACGGTGGCCTCTATTCCGTTTGCCTCCAGGAATTGCTGGGTTCCGCGGGTGGCATACAACAAGTAGCCTTTCTCTTTCAGGGCCCGGGCCGAATTCAGCATTTCAACCTTTGAGCGGGGTTCACCGGTAGACAGCAAAATGGCTTTCCGGGGAATGCGGTAACCTACCGAAAACATGGCTTTCAAGATGGCTTCGTAAAAATCTTCCCCCAGGCAACCTACCTCTCCGGTGGAAGCCATATCCACCCCCAGGACAGGATCGGCTTTCTGCAACCTGGAAAAAGAAAACTGGGGGGCCTTTACCCCCACATAATCGAGGTCGAATGTGCTTTTGTGCAGTTTCTCAACGGGGGAACCCAGGATGATATCGGTAGCCAGTTTAATGAGATCGGTTTTCAGCACTTTGGAAACAAAGGGAAAACTTCGGGAGGCCCTCAGGTTGCATTCGATCACCTTGATGTCGTTGTCGCGGGCCAGGAACTGAATGTTGAAAGGGCCGGAGATATTGAGTTCCTGGGCAATTTTCCGGCTGAGGCGTTTGATTCTTTTGACCGTTTCGAAATAGATTTTCTGGGGTGGGAAAAGCATGGTGGCGTCACCCGAGTGCACCCCGGCAAATTCCACATGCTCGGATATGGCATAGGCCATGATCTCGCCTTCCCGGGCTACCGCATCAATTTCTATTTCCTTGGCATGCTGGATGAATTCCGATACCACGACGGGATGTTTTTTCGACACATCGGCAGCCAGTTTCAGGAAATGATCAAGTTCATCGCGGTTGGAGACCACGTTCATGGCCGCTCCGGAAAGAACATAGGAGGGGCGCACCAGAACGGGGAAGCCGATCTTTTCCACGAAATCGTAAATATCCGAGAGATCGCTGAGTTCTCTCCACCGGGGCTGGTCAACTCCCAGCCTGTCGAGCATGGAGGAAAACTTGTGCCGGTCTTCCGCATTGTCAATGGAAAGGGGAGAAGTTCCCAGTACCGGTGCCTTTGCCTGGTGCAGGCGCAGGGCCAGGTTATTGGGGATCTGTCCGCCCATGGAAACGATCACACCCCGCGGCTCTTCCAGTTCAATGATGTCCATTACCCGCTCGAACGATAGTTCGTCAAAGTAAAGCCGGTCGCAGATATCGTAATCGGTACTAACCGTTTCGGGATTGTAGTTGATCATGATGGAACGGAACCCTCTCTTCTTGACGGTATTCAGTGCGCTCACACTGCACCAGTCGAATTCCACCGAGCTGCCTATGCGGTAAGCCCCCGAGCCCAGCACCACCACTGATCGGTTATCGTGTTCGAACGGGACATCGTGCGACACCCCGCTATAGGTGAGGTACAGGTAATTGGTCTGGGCGGGGTATTCTGCTGCCAGCGTGTCGATCTGTTTCACTACCGGAACAATGTTCCGTTCGATACGGTGTCTTCTAACATCGAGCATCCGGTGTTCTATGTGGTCGGGATCGGTTTTGAGAATGATGCGGGCCAGCTGAAAGTCGCTGAATCCCTGTAATTTAGCCTCCCTGAGCAGGTCGTCGGGGAGTTCTTCCAGAGATTGATAGGCACCCAGTTTTTCTTCCAGGTGAACGATATTCTGCAGTTTATAGAGGAACCAGGAGTCGATCCGGGTAAGCCGGTTGATCTGTTCCACGTTCCATCCTTTTTTCAGGGCATCGGCTATGACGAATATCCGCATATCGGTAGGTTCGGCCAGCTCTTTTTCGATCTCATCGAACTCCATGTTACGGTTTCCCACAAACCCGTGCATTCCCTGGCCGATCATGCGTAATCCTTTCTGAATGGCTTCCTCGAAGCTTCGGCCGATAGACATTACTTCACCCACGCTTTTCATGCTGCTGCCGATGTGGTGGGAAACACCGGTGAATTTGTTCAGGTCCCAGCGCGGGATTTTGCATACGATATAATCGAGGGCCGGTTCGAAACAGGCGGTAGTGGTGCGTGTGACGGAGTTTTTCAGTTCGGGCAGGCCGAAACCCAGTGCCAGTTTGGCTGCCACAAATGCCAGGGGATAGCCGGTGGCCTTGGATGCCAGGGCGCTGGAACGGGAAAGGCGGGCGTTTACCTCTATTACACGGTATTCTTCTGAACGGGGATCCAGGGCGTACTGGATATTGCATTCCCCGATGACACCTATATGACGGATCACCCGTATAGACAGCTCTCTCAGCTTGTGGTACTCTGAATTGGTGAGGGTTTGTGACGGCGCCACCACAATGCTTTCACCGGTATGGATCCCCAGGGGATCGAAATTTTCCATGTTGCATACAGTGATGCAGTTGTCATAGCTGTCACGTACCACTTCATACTCCACTTCCTTCCACCCTTTCAGTGATTCTTCCACCAGGATCTGACCGGTATGGGAAAAAGCCTTGTGGCTGAGGCTGCGCAGTTCCTTTTCGCTGGTGCAGAAGCCGCTGCCCTGGCCGCCCAGGGTGTATGCCGACCGGATGATCACGGGGAATCCCAGGCTGCGGGCTGCATCCAGGGCCTGTTCCACCGAGGTGACGGCAATGCTGGCCGGTGTCCTGACGTCGATCTCTTTCAGCTTGTTAACGAAAAGTTCCCGGTCTTCTGTGTCCATGATGGCCTGGATGGGGGTTCCCAGTACTTCTACCCCGTACTTTTCCAGAATGCCGTTCCGGTACAGTTCAATCCCGCAGTTCAGTGCCGTCTGTCCACCGAAGCTCAGCAGGATCCCGTCGGGTTTTTCACGGGCAATTACCTGCTCAACAAAAAAGGGGGTTACCGGCAGAAAATAGATAAAATCGGCCACCCCTTCGGTAGTCTGCACGGTGGCAATATTCGGATTGATCAGTACGGTGGAGATTCCTTCCTCTTTCAGGGCCTTGAGAGCCTGTGATCCCGAGTAATCAAATTCTCCTGCTTCCCCTATTTTCAGTGCCCCTGAGCCCAGCACCAAGACCTTTCTTATGTGTGATTTCATGCCTGGAATTTGGTGTGTAAAAATAGAAAGAAAATCCGAGAAAAGGGGGATTGTTTGTAAAAAATGTATATATTTGCAACAAAAAAGAATAAAAATACAAATGAAAAATCGTATCAACCGTCTGATGGCCATCAGGAAGCTGATCACCTTTAGCCGGATCAGGTCGCAGGAAGAATTGATGGGAAAACTCGAGAAGAAAGGATTCAGGGTGACCCAGGCCACTCTTTCGCGCGATTTGAAATTTCTGAAGGTGACCCGCCGGTATGATGAGAAGGGCCGTTTGTATTATGTCATGCCCGAATCGCTTCTCCGGGAAGAAGCTACCAGCCAGTCGCCTCTCCGGTTCGATGAGGGTTTCGTTTCCCTTGATTTTTCCGGCTCACTGGGTGTGTTGAAAACCCTGCCGGGTTATGCCAGCAGCTTC
>DQWH01000176.1 GCA_011042635.1 Bacteroidota bacterium
GATCAGCACCTCCCCTTTGCCGGGCGCGGGAACGGGCATATCCGCCGGTTCAAGGGGAGCAGATTCCCTGTCAAGGGAAACAATACGTCGAAGCAGCATGGCTTTCATGTCAGAAAAGTTTATTTTTCAGCAAAGGTAATGACTCCGGGCGCAACCCGTTGCCGCATCCGGAGGAAAGGTTCAGGAAAGTCCTGTAATACGGCCGTTTTCATCAATATCCATGTGCTCGGCCGCGGGTATTGCCGGCAAACCGGGCATGCGCATGATATTACCGGTAATGGGAATAATGAAACCTGCCCCGGCCGCAATTTCAATCTCACGCACGGTCACCACAAAATGCTCGGGCCGCCCGAGTAATTTGGGGTTGTCTGACAGCGATTTCTGTGTTTTGGCAATACAAACGGCCTTTTTGTCCAGTCCCAGTTCGGCCACCACCTCCAGGTCTTTCTTTGCCTGGGCCCTGTAATCAATGGCTGCCGCCCCGTAAATTTCCCGGGCAATGGTTTCGATCTTTTTCTCCACCGGCCAGTTCCAGTCGTACAGCGGCTTCATGGAGGAAGTACAATTTTCGGCGGCGTCTGCTACCAGCCGGGCCAGTTCTTCCGCACCTGCCCCGCCTCTTGCCCATACATCGGCCACCGCCACTTTCACTCCCAGGTCATGGCATTTTTCCTGAATCACCCGGATCTCGTCATCGGTATCGTTGGCAAAGCGGTTGACAGCCACCACCGGGCACACATTGAACTTCATCATGTTTTCCACGTGCTTTTCCAGGTTTTCCATGCCCCGCCGCACGGCACCCGCATCGGGGGTATTCAGCTCACTCACGGGCACTTCGCCATGGTATTTCAATGCCCGTACTGTTGCCACCAGCACAGCCGCCTGAGGCTCCAGACCCGATGAAACGCATTTGATATCCAGGAACTTTTCTGCTCCCAGGTCGAAGCCAAATCCGGCTTCCGTCACCACGTAATCCGACAGGGACAAGCCCATTTTGGTAGCCAGCACGGAATTGGTGCCCTGGGCAATGTTGGCAAACGGCCCCCCGTGAATGATGGCCGGATTCCCCTCCAGCGTTTGCACCAGATTGGGCTTAACGGCATCTTTCAGCAAAGCGGCCATGGCTCCCTGCGCCTTCAGGTCGCGGGCAAACACCGGCTTTCTGTCGTAGGTATATCCCACAAAAATATTCCCGAGCCGTTCTTTCAGGTCGTTGAAATTTTCGGCCAGGCACAATATGGCCATCACCTCGGAAGCGGCAGTAATGTTGAAGCCGGTCTCCCGCGGCACGCCGGAGGCTGTGCCCCCCAGCCCCACAATGATGTTCCGCAGCGACCGGTCGTTCATGTCCATCACCCGTTTCCAGTGCACCGTACGGGGATCGATGCCCAGCGACCGGCTGGTATGCTGGATGTTGTTATCGATGAGGGCGGCCAGCAGGTTGTTGGCTTTTTCAATGGCGGCAAAATCGCCGGTAAAATGCAGGTTGATGTCTTCCATGGGGATCACCTGCGCATACCCCCCGCCCGTGGCCCCGCCTTTGATGCCAAACACCGGTCCCAGGCTGGGCTCCCGCAGCACCACGGTGGTATTCTTCCCAATGCGGTTCAACCCGTCGGCCAGCCCGATGGATACGGTGGTCTTTCCTTCTCCGGCAGGAGTAGGCGAAATGGCAGAAACAAGCACCAGTTTGCGGTTTTTGATCTTTTCGCGATCGATCAGCTTCAAAGGCAGTTTGGCTTTGTATTTCCCGTACAACTCCAGATCATCAAACGGAATGTGGAGTTTTTCAGCTATTTCAGCAATGGGCTTTATCCCGGCTTTGCGGGCTATTTCAATATCAGTTGCCATAATGCAGTGTTTTTTATGATTGTACTTAAAATAGCATATGAAGATATATAGAATTATTGGGATGTCAAAATCTGTTTTTCGCGCAGGGAGGGCCTTTAAACCGGAAATCAGTTTGGTTTACAGAGGGACATACAGGCCGGCGACAGGCAACCGGTTATGCCGGAAACCGGAAGAATAAATCCATCCGGTGTGAATGGATAACCGGCTTTTTATTCCCTTTATCCACCGGTTCAACCTCACCACTCAAACCAGTACATAATGCATACCCGATTATCCAACTTATTCCCGCTGTTTGCCCTCCTCCTGTCCCTTACCGTTTGCTCCTGCCGGGAGCACGACATACGCATTGAGTACACCGTGAGCATGGAAAAACCGAATACGCATTATTTTCATGTTACGATGCGGGTTAACAACCTGCCGGGCTGTGTGGCCGAATTCAAATTGCCGAACTGGACCCCGGGGTATTACCTGATGATGGATTACGCAAAAAACGTCACCGCATTCACCGCCTCCGGTGCTGACGGCAGGCCCCTGAACCGGGAAAAAACGAACAAAAATACCTGGAAGGTTTACAAAGGGAGAACGAAAAATGTGGTCGTCGAATACGATGGGTATACACACCGGGTGTCGGTGGCCGATCCGTACCTGGACTAAGGCCGGGCGTTCATTCCCCCTGCGGGGGTGCTGATGTATCCGGCCGGAAGGCTCGACCTGCCGTCCACGGTCCGCATCATCCCCTGCCGCGAATGGAGTTCGGTGTGTACGGGACTCGATCCGGTACCGGGATCCGATCATACCTTCTATGCCCCGAACTACGAGGTGCTGTTTGACTGCCCCATACTGGCAGGGAATCTGACCATCCGGAAATTCACCCTGGACAGTATCCCTATACCGTTGCCGTTGAAAAACCCGGAGAAACAGACCTGGATGCCTTTGTGGCGGACCTGAAAAAGATCATCCCTGAAGCCACCGGAATGTTTGGCGACATCCCTTTTGATCATTACCATTTCCTGATCATGGACCAGGGAATGGGGGGGACTGGAGCACGCCAGTTCCATGGCCGTGTATACCAGGGAGAACTTTTATGAAAAAGAAGGCAGCGAACGGAACAAAGGGTGGATGAATTTTATCACCCATGAATTTTTTCACCTCTACAATGTGAAATCGATCAGGCCGGAAGCCCTCTGGCCCATCGATTACGACCGGGAGAACTACACGGAAATGCTGTGGGTACCGGAAGGGTTCACCGTGTATTACGAATACCTGATCATGAACCGGGCCGGATTGCTGACCCGCGACGATGTGTCGGAATACCTTTCCCACACCGTGAAAACCTGCGAAAGCATACCGGATAAAAAATACCAGGCGGCCGATACGGGATAGCCGGGCAAGGTAAATATCCTTGAAATGCTGAACCCGGAGAAGGCAGGTACGGCAATATTTCCTTCCCTGAGGGATTCGTGTGGATCATTCTCTTTTCACTATTCTCCATCATACGCATCCTCAGAAGCTTCATGTTTTAACACACGCACTTCATCCTTCCACCTTCCGAGTGAATCCACTATGATATCAAACAACCGGATAAAATGATTCAGATAACGCTCATTGTCGGGAATGATCCAGAGATTAAAGCATGGATCTTTGTCTTTTTTCAGAAAAGTATAAAGAATACACACCACGTCAATTCCTCCCAGCTTAAGTTTTTTACTGCTGAAAGAAAGCGGCCGGAACCGGGGATTGGTCCCGTCCACCCCCAGGCGGCTGGAAAACCCGTGCTCCAGGGCAAAGGCCTTTACTTTCTCAGTATCGCTGATGTGGATAAGCTTTGTGTAATCGAGGCTTTCGAAGGACCAGTTATCAAATATCTTTACAGACATGGATAGCAAATCGTTTACAATGTATTCGTATTAATATCCCGGCAACCTGCCCCAAAAATACCGGTTCAAACCTGTTGAATCCTGAACGGAGGTATCGCTTCCCATTCTTCCTTATTTTTGTTCCCCGGTTCTCGTCCGTTTTCGCGGAACAGAGGCTATGCACCCTGCCCGGCTTTACATGATGAAAGCAAAAGGAAAGATACGGATTTTCCTCCAGAATCCGGTCCATTTCCATTGCTTTTGCGGTTGCCACCCCGGCCGTATCCAGGTTGCAGACCGGCCCGGCGTCACATTCCCTGCAGTTGACCTTCCCTCCTCACGGGAATAATTCCCCCGGCCGGTAGGTATGAATAACATTTCCATATTACTGCATTCTATGTATAAAGTCTCTTTTGTTTCTTCCGCACATGCCTCATCCCCTTTTTTGACCGGTAACAGGTGAGCACATCGTTGGTTTCCGGAGAGACCACTACCACCAGGTTTTTGATCTTTTCGCGCAGACGGTGGTCCGGCAACATGAGCAGGAGCTTCTCCCCCACCACATAGAAGATCAACCCCTGCCTGAAAAACGCTTCCCCGTAATCCATGGCCAGACAGATATGCTCTTCCCCAATACCCCGCTGCTGCGAACGTTTCTGCATGTGGCGGGTGGAACGGAGGTTCCGGTGATGCAAACGTTGCGGTTCAGAATATGAGTTTTTGGTTTCCATGACAGGCATGTTTTGCTTTTCCTGTCATGGACAAAATCAGAACCATAATCCAATAAGCAAATAATCAATATGTTACAAATTACATATATATCAATTTTCGATATTATATATTATATATTGCTATATTCAGATACTTATTCTACAATTTCTTTCAGCCTTTTATCGATATGGTGCCAATCTTCATTCAGGTTCACCGTTTTAACAGCCATTTTGTGCCCCCCAGTCTTCCATGCAGATACTTTTCAAAAC
>DQWH01000133.1 GCA_011042635.1 Bacteroidota bacterium
CCTTACGGGAGTATCCTTCTTTTTTATTATTTTAGTCGGACACCAATGGATAGGAATAAAAAACCGTCAAAAGAAAAAATCCGGCTGAGTGTGCCCAACCTGCTGAGTTTCTACCGGTTGCTGGCATTCCCGATTATTCTTTATTTCATTATTTCCGGAAAGGATAAATGGTTTGCCGTTTTCCTGGTCATCAACCTGCTGACTGATGTTATCGACGGATTAATAGCCCGTGCATTTCACAGTGCTACCGAATTCGGTGCCAGACTTGATTCCACCGCCGATGATCTGACGTATCTGCTGGCATTCACCGGGATATTCGTATTCAAATGGGAAGATTTCCAGCCGCATGCAGTCAGTTTCCTGATCTTTATCGGATTTCTGGTATCGACCATTCTCCTTTCGCTGGTAAAATTCAAAAAAATTCCGAGTTTTCACCTGTATTCCACCAGGATCAGCGGTTATATCCAGGGAATTTTCTTCGTCTGCCTGTTCACCATTGGGTTTATCACACCATATTACTACTTTATGATTGGCTGGGGGATCCTGGGAGCTATCGAACATATTGTCATTCAATTGATCATCCCCAGAATGCGATCGAACGTAAAAGGGCTGTATTGGGTGCTGAAAGATAAGAACAACAGAAGGAATCCATCATCATGATTTTTCATTCACCCTTCGAATTCTCGTATCTCTGGCTGCCCCTGATCGGTTTCATCGTCGGGTTATTCGGAACGATGATCGGAGGAGGCGGAGGATTTTTCTTTCTCCCGGTTCTTACCCTGCTGTTCCATGTACCTCCGCACACAGCGGTTGCCACATCGCTTGCCGCCACCCTGCCCATCTGTATCGTTGGTACGGCGGGCCATTACCGGAACGGTAACATTTATCCGAAAATTGGACTGATCTTCGCCCTGGCCGGTTTGCTGGGTGCCCTGACCGGGGCCGGAACAAACAACTTCCTGACTTCCGGGCAGTTGAAAACTGGATTTGGCATCTATTCCATACTGATCGCTCTGCATATTGGAATCAATCACCGCAAAATGATGAAATCGGAAACAAACAGAGCCGTAGTACCTGATTGTTTTGGATTGAAAAAAACATTCAAAGCTACTTTTTTCGGATTCCTGGCCGGATTCATTACCGGCACATTCGGCACCAGCGGCACCGCACCCGTCCTGGCCGGATTGTTTTCCATCCGCATACCTGTGAAACTGGTGATCGGCACCTCGCTCATGATCATTTTTGTGAACACCCTGTTTGCCCTGGGAGCTCATTTTCTGGTGGGGGAAATCGATCTGACCCTGGTATATTTCCTAACTGCCGGAGCCCTTATCGGTGCGTTTTCCGGCCCCAGGCTGCTGGCAGGCATCCATCTGAACCGGATGGAAGGAACCATCAGAAAAGGGTATGCCCTGATCATGATCGGTCTTGGAATACTCATGATCATAAGCTAACCAAAAAGCATATAAAAATTCAATGGGTACAAAACCGGACATAATCCTGACCATTTATATCATCATCTTATCCTATTTCGTGCTGGGAGCTATCGGATTTTATTTCGTCAACAGGAAAAAAGGACAGGAACAAGCCAGAAACAATTGGATAAAATTGATCTCTTATTTTTTTATTATCCATATCCTTTTCTTTTCCATCGTCATTCATCCCCCGGTATTCAGATATGTGGCGGCTCTGATTATTGCCGCAGGAATATTTGAACTTCTCAAACTGTACAGTCAATCAGGCTACCAGGGGACAGGTTTTTTCCTTTTTTCCATCATCCTGTTTACGGTTTTCGCAACGGGTTTTTATTTTTTCAGTGGCCTGAAGCCAGAAACCATGCTGTTTTCTTTTCTAATCCTTTCCGTATTCGACAGTTTCAGCCAGATAACGGGACAACTGGCCGGAAAAAAGAAACTATTCCCCGCCATCAGCCCAAACAAAACACGTGAAGGCCTGATCGGCGGAATTATAATGGCCCTGATCACTGCATACCTGATTAAAGCACTTGTGACCGAGCCTCTGATAAAAGTGTTGGTACTGGCGGCAGGAACTGTGATTTTTGCTTTTATAGGTGATATATTTACTTCCTATTACAAGCGATATTACCGGGTGAAGGATTTCAGTCGCCTGATCCCCGGGCACGGAGGATTTCTTGACAGGTTCGACAGCCTGATAGCCGGAGGATTCTGGACTGCTCTATTCGTTTACATAACCGGCATCTGAAAATTGAACCAGAATATGAACTTTAACACACTCTGACATGGGAAACCAGCTAGCATTAATGTTCATTTTCATGACAGGCATTATTTGCCTCCTTGTGTTTAACGAAATGGTTTACCGGCGGCTTGATCTGAAGGGCGAAATAACCCGGAAGTTCGCCCATTTTACAGCTACCCTGTCAACCATTGTATTCCCGTATTTGTTTGAAGACCATTGGTATGTGCTGGCAATGGCCGTGTTTTTCTTTATCATACTGTTTATCAGCCGGAACGGGACACAGCTCAAATCCATCCATGATATTGACAGGAAATCGGTGGGAAGCTATGTATTACCGGCTGCCATCTACCTTACTTTCCTGGTTTCCCTCCTGTTAGAAAATAAATTCCTGTTTATATTGCCTATGCTGATCCTGGCGATCTGTGATCCCATGGCAGGTGTTCTGGGATTAAACCTGAAAAAGAACAACTATCATATCAGGATAAACGGGATCAGGCTGGAAAAAACCATTTTGGGCACTCTGTCTTTTCTGGTTTCCTCTTTTCTGATCAGTATTGTAGCCCTCTACTTTCACCGGTTGGCCATAGATCTCAAAACTTTCTGGCTGGCCTTGCTGATTGGTTTTTCAAGCACACTGGCTGAGCTGCTCAGCACAAAGGGATTCGACAATCTGTTAATTCCATTAAGCGTTATTCTGATCCTGATCATCTTTCTATAAACAGTTGAAAAAATCCAGATCCAATGAAACATATTCACTTTCGGGGAGAAAACATACTGAACGTACCCAATGCCATCAGTTTATACCGCCTTGCGGCTTTTCCACTGATCATGTACCTGGCTCTCACAGGGCGCGAATTCTGGTTCGTGGTTTTCCTGTGTGCCAGCCTGGTCAGCGACATTCTTGACGGGAACATCGCCCGTTTTTTTAAGCTGCAAACCCGTTTCGGTGCTGCCCTTGACAACCTGGCCGATCTGTTTACCTACGCCATGGCCCTGCTCGGGATATTCCTTTTCAAATGGAACGAGATCAGTCCCCATGCCTGGGTTCTGTATGTTTTCCTGGGAATTTTTATCCTGAGTTATATCATTGCCTTTTACCGTTTCGGGAAAATACCGGGACTGCATCTGTACGGAGCCGTAACGGCAGGCTATATTCAGGGCATTTTCTTTTTCGTACTGTTTGTATGGGGTTTTTATCCCTGGATGTATTACCTTGCCGTTGGCTGGGGCATCCTGGCCTACCTGGAAAAAATACTGGTACTGTTGTATACCGACGACATCCGTCCCGGAATCAAAGGCATGTACTGGTTACTCCAAAAGAAACACAGCAGGTGAAAGCCTGTTTCAGTGCCTTCACCTGCTGTGTTTCCCTTCTTAATAAGTCAGAACTTAATAAACCAGATTCTCACTACTGAGAGATACTCAAGGTGGCAAAACGGCTGAGGGTGGGTTTGCTTTCTGAAACGGCCGTAAGAATCACTTCCGCCGTATCGTCAGCACCCTTTTCCCGTATGATGTAAACCGGAATTTTCACTTCTTCACCGGTACCTGCTGCAACCAGTTCATTTAGAATAACGGCATCCCAGCCTTCTCCTCTGACACTGACCGACAACCGGTAAATATCATGATCCAGATGAGTACTCATATCGCCCGTAGGATGGATACCTGAAAGACCGGAAACGGGCTGGTCGATGTTTTTCAGGATAAAGACGGTTTCGTTTACCCTGCTGCGTGGCCTGAACTTTTCGGGTGCACGAACCGAAAAATCCCGTTTTCTGGCAGATTGATCATCCAGTGAACGCACCCCCACGGTGTACGATAAAATATTGTCCTCATTCCTGTGAATATCGATAATATAAAAATGCAGCCGGTTAGGTTCATCGGTATATTCGAATTTACTGCCTGAATTCAGGCCGGCGTGAAACAAGGCATCGTTCAGCTGCCGGTAATCGGCTATGGTACGCATCACAGGGGTACCGTCGGGCTTTACATAATCAACCATTTCAATATCTTCTGGATTGGCGTCAATCACCCAGTTAAACAGGTTAAAGGAATTCGGTCCTCCGCTCCTCCCCTCCCGGTCCTTGTTCAGTGCCAGCAATACTCCGTTATCGGGGCAGAAAGAATCATATCCAATTCTTTGCACTACTTCCATGGAATAAAAATTATAGGCAGGAATACCCGGCGACAAAGGATCAACCGCCGGATCAAACGGTGGAGTCCTGTCGTGTGGTTCTTCCCCGTCGAGCCGGACTATAAGACCCGCATAGGAACCCACCAGAGGCTCTACGGCCCTGGCAGTGATATCGGCAACCACCAAACCGGTTTCAGCCAGTCCGTCCCTGCTGAGGGTCAACACATCATTTTCCGAAATAAAATCGATCGCCATTCGGTTCCGTAGCATCAATCCTGCCGGCATGGCTGCACCGGC
>DQWH01000037.1 GCA_011042635.1 Bacteroidota bacterium
CCCATAAAATAAAGCCCTAATCTTTTTGTTTCGCAAGGTTTGCGGAAGGATAGCCTTATTGAAAATGGCGAGGTGGTGAGTTGGGGAGTCGGTGAGTCGAAGAAAAATAGGATCGGTTTTATGCTTTTTAGACATTGACTACCTGCAACCTCATTTTACTCTGTCACCACCCAGCTTCCCTCGATCAGGCAAGGGGTATTTCTGGGGGTTATGTACTTGGCCACTATATCGATACGGGTTCCTGTCTGACTTCTGCTGAGGGGGATTTCTCCTGTCCCCTTTTTTCCGCCCAGGGGAGGCCGGTTGGTGGGCAGGTATTTGCCGTCCAGGAGTTTCCCGGGATAGAAGGTTACCCTGGATGAATGGTTGGAGAGCTGTACCACGAGCAGTCGCTGGCCTTCGTAATCCCGGTTCTGAATCACCCTGAATATAATGGAAGGATAGATTTTTTCCAGGTCACCTTCGTGATCAAACTCCCGGATCTCGTTACTGATCATTCCTTTATGGAAATATACTTCCGACATCAGCTGTCCGCTTTTGTAATACCTTCTTTCCCATCCATGCTGTATGCCCATGTTGTAGTTACGTTCCCTGTACACTTCGCCGGTCCCGTAGTATTTTTTTTCTATCCCGTGTTTTTTCCCGTTAACGTAGTTCACTTCCGTATTTTTTGTTCCGTCGGAATAGAAGGAAACAGAGGGTCCGTTCGGGATATTGTCTTTCATGGTGACCTTTGAGTACAGGTTCCCCTCTTTGTCGTAAAATTCCCTTACGTAGGTATCCGGTTTCATTGCCAGGGTATCTCTTTCGCCGGCAGGGGGTTCCGGACCGGATAAGGACCGGCAGGCCACAGTGAACAGTGACACAGCGAAAAGAATGGGTATTTTTAAACGGGATTGCATGGGACAAAGGGTTTGAATCCCATGAAGATAATACATTTTTCATTCATATTTAAGGGTCTCTGCCGGCTTGGTTTTTGCTGCCTGCCAGGTTTGATACGCCAGTGCCAGCCATACCACCGCCAGGGAAATGATCCCTGCCACCAGGAATATCCACCATTCGAAGCCGATACGGAACGGATACTGCTTCAGCCATCCACGGACCAGATGCCAGGCAACGGGCCAGGCCAGGAGGTTAGCCAGAAGGGTCATTTTCAGGAATTCGGCACTGACCTCCTTGATGACCCTCCCCACGCCTGCTCCGAATACTTTGCGGATGCCGATTTCCCGGGTTCTCATTTCCATCAGGAACATCGACAGGCCGAAAAGTCCCATGGAAGCGATCACAATGATCAGGATGGTAAAGAGATTGAGTACTTTTTTCAGCCGGTATTCTTCACGGTAAAGTTCCCTGAATGCCTCTTCCTGGGAAGTGACATGGATCTGTGCATCGGGATAGATGTCCCGGGCAGCTGCTATGATCTCGGCCCTGGCATGTTCAGGATTTGCGTCCTGACGGTGCCTGACCACCATTTCCCTTACCATTCCCGGATTCAGGATAAATGCCATGGGTTCGTATGGATTATGCAGGGAGTGGAGATGGAAATCTTCAACCACTCCGATGATCCTGCCCAGATCGGTGGAAACGCCCACGGGATCTTCCAGTTCCATTTTCCTGGCTGCCGTTTCATTGATGATAATGGTTTCCCGGTCGGTTCCTCTATCTTCCGAGAAGAACCTTCCCTGCAAAAGGCGGAATCCCATGGTTTCCATAAAACCATAGTCCACATAGATCATTTCGATGCTGACGGTTTCTTCCGGATGGGTCGGAAGCGACATCTGCATATTGAAGTAACTATTGTTGGGTGGTGCCCACAGGGTGCCGGCAACGGCCTCCACATCCTGAAGATTTCTGATCTTTTCCAGGAAAGCGCGATAATGCGTTTGAAAATCATTATCTCTGATCCTTACCTTCATCATATTCTCATGGTGATAACCGGGATCGCGGTGAAGCATGTACCCGGTTTGCCGGTGTATGAATCCTGTTCCCACCAGCAGCCCCGAGAAGCTCAGTAACTGGAAAAAAACAAGGCTTTTGCGAAACACCGCTCTTTTGCGGCCGCTGACCGGTGATCCCTGGATGATCTGTACCGGCGGGGTGCGTGAAATGAACGCCCCTATGTACCAGCCCGAAATAAGGCCAATGATCACGGTAATCAGCAGAAAAAGCAGGAAAATACCCGGATTGTTCCCGTAAATGTCAATACGGGTTTCGAACAGGCGGTTGATCAGGGGCAGGTTGATCTCAACCAGGATCAGGGCAAGGGGGAAGGCCAGCAGCACGAACAGGATGGATTCCGTGAAATGCTGTGTGTACAGGTCGCCGGTGCCTGCTCCAAGCACTTTCCTTACGGCTGATTCCCGGTTTCTTTTCATAGCCGACGCGGTGGCCAGGATAATGAAGTTGGCTGTTGCCACCAGCAGGAGGAGAAACCCGATGAGAGAAAAAAGGTAGAGATTCTTCAGGTTGCCGGCCGGGATCCACAGGTTGAACAGATGGGAAGAATGCAGGTGCATGTCGTACAGGTTCTGCAGGCTGTAGGTCATAGTCCCTGCGGGATGGTGTTTTTTTACCAGGGCTTCCAGGTCCTTTTCCACCTGTTCCGGGCTCACTTCTTTTTCCAGCAGAAGAAACAGGGGGCAGGCGGCAGCCCACCATGAGGTTTTGAGGAAAGTTTCATCCAGGGTCACCTGGCCGTTGCTGATCAGATCGTTCTTCATAAACCGGAAGGCCATATCCATTCCTGTTATGAAATCGGCTGTGATCGATGAGCCGGCGGGCATGTCTTTAAATACAGCCCGGACTTCCAGGGAATAAATTTCTCCCTTCGATTGTATTGTCAGGGTCTGTCCGATGGGATGGTCTCCTCCGAAGAGCTTCCGGGCCTGGCTTTCGGAAACGGCTACTTTCCCGGGTCCGGAAAAGATTTCCCCGGATCTGCCTGCCTTCACGGGAAATGAGAAGATTCTGAAGAAGCCGCTGTCGGCACACAGCATGCGTGCTCCCTCCGAGTATTCGTATGCAGGGCCATTTTCTTTGCCGGCGGTCCTGTAAGTGAAATTTTCCGTGAAGTACAGGGGAACCACTTCTTTTACACCCGGGATTTCTTCCCGAATGGTGTTTCCAAGCACAAAAGGACCCCAGGGGACATACGTGTGATGGAGGGTATCGTGGGCAATGATCCGGTAGATGTGGTCTCCGTGTGTGTGGAATCTGTCATACGTAAGTTCCGTTTTCAGAAATCCCATGATGAGAAAACTGGATGCCAGTCCTACTGATAATCCGGTCAGGATGATAAATGAAACGGATTTCTGCCTGCGGATAATCCTCAGGCTGCTTTTCAGGTATTTACTGATCATATGGATATCTCCCTTTATTATGGTCCTTGTTTATCTTTTTATTCATATTTCAGCACTTCTGCCGGATTGGCCTGTGCAGATTTCACCGCCTGAAAACTTACCGTCAGAACGGTAAGCAGGAGGGAAAGCAGGGTTCCGGCAATGAAAACCAGGGGATTCAGGCCAATGTGGTACGGGTAATTCTGCAGCCACTGATGCAGGGCATACCACACCAGGGGATAGGCCAGCAGACTGGCCAGCAGGATCCTGGCCGTGAATTCCCTGATGAATAACAGCGCGATGTTCAGGCTGTCGGCTCCCATGGCTTTCCTGATCCCGATCTCCCGGGTGCGCCTTTCCGTCGCAAAAAGCGAAAGGGCAAACAATCCCATGCTGGCCAGGAAAATGGCCAGGATAGTGGCTGCCAGCACCGTTTGCGCAAATTTCTTTTCCGTTTCGAATAGGTAGCTGAGCCGGTCTTCAAGAAACTGACCGTAGAAGGCGGTTTCGGGGAAAATATCATTAAAGGCGGCTTTTACCTGTTCGATGGTTTCCGGATGGGTATTCATCAGTTTGACCACAATGTTTGCCCGGCGGTTACGTGAACTCAGGGTGATCACCAGGGGGTTGATTTTCTGCTGTACCGGACTGTAATGAAAATCTTCCACCACCCCGATGACGGTAAAGGTCGTATCCCGGAAAATGGTTTTTCCCAGTGGGTTCTTCCATCCAAGTTCCTTTACCAGGGTTTCATTGACCAGCATGGCATACCGGTCGGTGGCCAGTTCTTCGGAAAAATTTCGTCCTTCCCTGATACGGATGCCGAGCGTTGAGAGGTATGAAGGATCAATATCCAGGGCCTGGAACATCATCGACTTTTCATAGCCTTCCGGCTGGTATCCGTTCATGGTTAACCCGTAGCTGGGAACTCCTGAACCCACCCCTGCTGCCCTTACCTGGGGGATCTGGCTGAGCCGGTCTCTCAGCAAACCGGCTTTTTGATCCATTTCGGCATTGATCATGGGAATGACCAGGATGTTTTCCTTGTCGTATCCCGGATCTTTTTTCTGCAGGAAATCGAGTTGCAGGTAGATGAAGGCCGTTGCAATGATCAGTGCCACGGATATGATGTACTGAATTATTACCAGGGTGTTCCTCAGAACCGGTTTGCCCGTGGTGGATTCTGTCATTCCGCGGAGTGAACGAACAGGGTCCATTCCCGATAACCTGACGGCCGGATACAGGCTCGATATCCCGCCTACCGCGATCAGCAGCAAGGGATATCCCAGCAGCAGTTTCCAGGGAGAGA
>DQWH01000080.1 GCA_011042635.1 Bacteroidota bacterium
AACTCACTGATAAATGCTTTATTAAAATCATCGATGTCACAGAAAATTTCAATAAGTTTGTTTTCAAGATCTTTCATGGATTCGTCCTTTTTTAGGTTAGTTGCAAAATACCAATTTAGGAAGAATCCTTTTTTTTATCCCCTGCGCTTGTGAAAGCAAGCTTTCAACGCTACGGGTATAAAAAAAGACCGATCTGCCTTCGGCAGACCAGCCTTTTTGATTTGGTCGGGGTGAGAAGACTCGAACTTCCGACCCCTTGCACCCCATGCAAGTGCGCTAGCCAACTGCGCCACACCCCGATATTCAAAAACCCCACTGACAAGATCCGGGGAATGCAAAATTAAACCATCTCCTGAATTCTGCAAAATTTTCATTTAATTTATCTTTGGAATAAAATTTGATCAAATAGTACGTTCTAAATATATAATAATATACATAAGCTAATACAATTAACTGACTGACATGGCATTTTTCAAGAAACTTGACGATTTGGACGAAAGAAATTCTTCTGCCGGCAAGGCGGAGGAGGAAGAACATGTGCGTACCCTGATCCTGGGATCGGGACCTGCGGGTTATACGGCTGCCATTTATGCAGCCCGGGCCAACCTGTCGCCGGTAGTGTATGAAGGTCTCCAGCCGGGAGGGCAGCTCACCACTACCACCGAGGTGGAAAATTTCCCCGGGTACCCCGAAGGCGTTACCGGCCCGGAAATGATGGAAGACCTGAAGAAACAGGCAGAACGGTTCGGTACCGATATGCGGTTCGGCATGGCTACTTCCGCCGATCTTTCACAGCGGCCTTTCAAAGTGACCATCGACGAAAAAAAGGTCATTCTGGCAGATGTGCTGATTATTGCCACCGGAGCCACGGCCAAATACCTGGGGCTGGAGGCGGAAAAGAAATATGCCGGGAGCGGGGTTTCAGCCTGTGCTACATGCGACGGCTTTTTTTACAAGGGGAAGGATGTGGCTGTGGTGGGTGGAGGCGATTCCGCCTGCGAAGAAGCTCTCTATCTGTCAAACCTGTGCCGTAAGGTGTATATGATCGTCAGGAAGGACCACCTTAGGGCATCGAAGATCATGCAGGAAAGAGTCTTCAAAACGCCCAACATAGAAGTGCTTTTCGAACATAACACGAAAGACCTGTTCGGTGACGGGGTGGTCGAGGGAGCTGTTCTGGTAAAAAAGAAGGGAACTCCCGAAGAAGAGGAAGTGCGTATCAAAATTGACGGTTTCTTTCTGGCCATCGGGCATACGCCCAATTCGGATATTTTCAGAGATTATCTGGAACTGGATGAAACCGGGTACATCAAAACACAGCCCGGAACCACCCGGACCAACATCCCCGGAGTGTTTGCCTGCGGCGATGTGCAGGACAGGATTTACCGCCAGGCTGTTACAGCAGCGGGATCAGGCTGTATGGCTGCTATTGATGCCGAACGTTTCCTGGGAGAACAGGAATCCTGACCGGGGTTCCCGGAACGAATGAAAGGAAAGGGGAGTTCCGGTCCGCATAGGCGGGTGGTGCCTCAAATTTGTGCCATCTTTTCTTTGGAATATTTACCGGCAGCCAGCTTCTTCTGTACTTCGGAGAAGGCTTTTACGGTATATTCCACATCCTCCATGGTGTGCACCGCTGTTGGGATCAGGCGCAACAGAATAATTCCACGGGGTACCACCGGATAAATCACCCCCGAACAGAACAGGCTGTAATTCTCCCGCAGGTCGACGATCACATTCGAGGCTTCCTCCGGGGTTCCGTTCAGAAAAACCGGAGTTACAGGCGATTCACAACTGCCGATGTTCAGTCCGCTCTTTTTCAGTCCTTCCTGCAGCGCCCTGACAATTTTCCAGAGGTTTTCCCGCAGGGCCGGTTCGGTTTTCAGCAACTCCAGCCGCTTCAGCGCACCGATCACCATAGGCATGGGCAGCGACTTGGCAAATATCTGAGAACGCATTTCATACATCAGATGCTGGATCACAGGTTCCGGTCCTGCCACAAAAGCTCCAATGCCTGCCATGGATTTTGCAAAGGTGGAAAAATACAGGTCAACCTGGTCCTGTACGCCGAAATGCTCGCCGGTCCCGGCACCCGTGGAGCCCATGGTCCCGAAGCCGTGGGCATCATCTACCAGCAACCTGAAATGAAAACGTTTTTTCTTTTCGACAATTTGGTCCAGCTTTCCGAGATCACCTACCATTCCGAAAACGCCCTCGGTGATCACCAGAATGGCTCCCCCGGTTTTTTCGGTCAGTTTGGTGGCCCTTTCCAGCTGCTTCTCCAGATTCTCCATATTGTTGTGCGGGTACACAAACCGTTTTCCGAAATGAAGCCTGAGCCCGTCCATGATACAGGCATGTGAGTCGGAATCGTAAACAATCACATCGTTGCGGTCAACCAGGGCATCAATAATCGACAGCATCCCCTGGTAGCCGTAATTCAACAGGTAGGCCAAGGGCTTTCCCACAAATTCAGCCAGCTTCTGTTCCAGCTCCTCGTGTTTGGACGTCTGGCCCGACATCATCCTTGCTCCCATGGGGTAGGCGAGGCCCCAATCCCTGGCTGCTTCCGCATCGGCTTTCCTTACTTCAGGGTGGTTAGCCAGGCCGATATAGTTGTTCAAACTCCAGTTAAGAACTTTCTTTCCTCTGAAAACCATATGAGGACCGATTTCGCCCTCCAGTTTCGGGAACATGAAATATCCATGAGCGTCTTGCCGGTATTGACCCAACGCTCCTTTACGCCTGCTGATTTTTTCAAAAAGATCCACGGTGTGAAGTTTTTTGTTTGTTTAAAGGACAAAAGTAGCGGTTTTCAAAACAACTGCAAGGTAAAAATAAAAATTAACCCCGGTCGTTCATTTCATAATATGCGCAGAACCTTTTATTTATTTCAATGAAAAGTGTACTTTTGCAACACCGTTTTTATGAGAAAATATACGCCACATAATAATCTGTCTTTCCTTTTCCTGCTGATCCTGTTGCTGGCCGGGGCCTGCAGCGAGTATGAAAAGGTATTGAAAAATCCCGATCCGCATGTCAAGTACGAGAAAGGGATGGAATATTTTCAGGAAGGCCAGTATACCAGGGCAGCAACTGTTTTCGAGCAGATCATTCCCGTCTTCAGGGGAACGGAGAAGGCCGAAACGCTCGATTTTTATTATGCCATGAGCTATTACCGGATGAAAGATTATATTCTGGCCGGGCATTATTTCCGTACTTTTATGCGGACTTTCCCAAACAGTGAACATCGCGAGGAAGCAGAATACCTGGCTGCTTACTGTGATTACCTGTTGAGTCCGCGCCCTTCCCTCGATCAAACGAATACCTATAACGCCATAGATGCTTTTACCCTGTATATCAGGCGGTATCCCGACAGTGAACGCGTTCCTCTGTGCCGCCAGCTGATCAGGGAGCTGGAAGACAAACTGGTGGAAAAATCGTTTAACAGCGCTAAACTGTATTTTGACCTGGGGTATTATAATTCCGCTATTGTTGCGTTAACGAACAGTCTGAATGATTATCCGGAATCGAAATACAGGGAAGATCAGATGTTTTTATTGCTGAAATCGAAATATCTGCTGGCGGAGAACTCGGTGCCGGAAAAACAGCAGGAACGCTACCAGGATACCATAGACGAATATTATTCCTTTATCTCGGAATTTCCCGAGAGCAAATACCTGCAGGAAGCACAGAAAATTTTCTCGGATTCGAGAAGCCGTGCCGGTGGTACCGGACCTGATGCCGGCAGGGAGATTACGGAAAATATTCGGTAATGAACGAATTGAAACGAAGAAACCTTTATTGCCTGAAAAGATGATAGATTACAAGAAATCAAAAGCGCCTGTTACCACTATTACTCGGAACATCAATGAACTGGAGGAGTCTACGGGGAATATTTACGAAACTGTCATGGTGGTGGCCAAAAGAGCCAATCAGATAGCACAGGAGCTCAAGCAGGAACTGAACAGTAAGCTGGAAGAGTTTGCGTATTATACCGATAACCTCGAAGAGGTTTTCGAGAACCGCGAGCAGATCGAGATATCCAGGTTTTATGAAAGACTGCCCAAACCCACGCTGGTTGCCCTTCAGGAATACCTGGAAGGGGAAATTTACTGGAGAAGGGCAGAACCGGAAGAAACCGAAGAAAAAGCTCCTGTTTCGTAATTCCACGCCATTCCCATGTTGAAGGGGAAAAAAATCATACTGGGCCTTACAGGCAGCATTGCCGCCTACAAAGCCGCTTTTCTGGTCAGATTGCTGGTAAGGGAAGGGGCGGAAGTACAGGTGGTCATGACCCCGATGGCCTGTGATTTCATTACCCCGCTTACCCTGTCCACTCTTTCCGGGGAACCGGTAATGATCGATTTTTCCGATCCCGACAACGGATCATGGAACAACCATGTGGAGCTGGGCCTCTGGGCCGATCTTTTCCTTATAGCCCCTGCCTCGGCTAATACCATGGCCAAAATGGCTGCCGGCATTGCCGACAACCTGCTTCTTACCGTTTTTCTTTCCGCCCGCTGTCCTGTAT
>DQWH01000144.1 GCA_011042635.1 Bacteroidota bacterium
CCCGGGTTCGTGGTCATTTCAAAAAAATCCGCAACCCCGGTCTTTTCCGGATCTTCGTTTTTGCTTCCGGCATGGCACATAAGAGTTTCCGCCACCATAGGGGTGGAATGGCCGGGATTCAGGATTATATGCAGGCCGTTGGGCAGATCATATTCTTCAAATTCAATCCTGACATCCTGCGGAAAGGCGCTGAGGATTCCCGTCACGGCAAGAACCGGCAACAGTAAGGAATTTTTTACAGTCATATCATTTCGGATAATTAGTAAACACGGTATGCGGAGAATAAAGTATACACCGTAAAACGTTACAAAAGTAGATTTTTCCCTTAAAAAACAAAACCACAGCAGGACAGGATAATGAAAGAAATGTTCCATAAAATTTAAATTGTTATTTTTGTCTGAGCAGACAGAAAAATGAATAAGAACAAGGAACCGGCGATTTCGCAGGAACAAATCCGGTTGGCCAGGTTTGCCAGAGCTATGGGTCACCCGGTAAGGGTTTACATCCTGAAGCACCTGTCGAACAGGTCGTGCTGCTACAGCGGTGATTTGTCGGAAGTGCTGCCCATTGCCCGATCCACCCTGTCACAGCATCTGAAAGAATTGAAAAATGCCGGGCTGATACAGGGGGAAATTGAAGCACCGAAGATCAGGTATTGCCTGAACCGTGAAAACTGGGAAGAAGCAAAAAGGTTGTTTGCGGAATTGTGGGGCGAATGATTTTCCCGGAGGTTTCCGGGCGAAAGGATGAAAGGTTTACCGGGGAACCCGCCTTTATGGGATTCGGGCTTTGACGCTCTGGAATTTGTCGGCTTCCCCATGAATGCTTACTTTTATTTACCGGTTCAATGGCCCGGAAGGCTGAACCAAAACGGTAATATTGTGCAGGAAGATGCAAAGCGCGCTATTCAACGGATCCTACAGATGCTGAGGAAGGTGTTTTCTGTCATGCTCTGGATGGTTGTTGCCGGATCTGTTCCGGCTCAAACCGATACGGTTTCCTTGATGGTGCGGCTGCACGCAGTGGGTGCCGGCGATCTGGTATTTCTTCCCGACTCAGCACGACTGAAAATGGTACGCACCGGCCGTATTTCGCGCAATCTGGAGGAACTTCCTCTCACCGTATACATTGTTTCTCATGAGGAAATTGTTCGCAATCAGTATACCAGCCTCATGGATGTACTCAGTTCCCTGCCTGCCATCAAAACTTCCCAGCCCGGATCGGGCGAACTGGGTGAAAGTTTCCAGATCAGGGGCCTGACCGGCAACCTGTATGCCAAGATCCTGATAAACGGGATCCCCATTAAACCCTCTGTGGTATCGGGTATGCCCGTGGGTAATCAGTTGCCTATACGGCAGGCGGAAAAGATCGAGGTGATTTACGGTACGGCTTCGGCCATGTACGGTGCCGATGCGGTGGAGGGTGTGATCAATATCATTACCCGTGAAGCCGATAAAGGGACCATGGTGGGGGCCGATATCAGCCTGGGACCCGACGGGTACAATTATATCAATTTCTTTCTGGGCGGCAAGGGAGGGAAGAACAACAACATCCTCAAATACAGCTTCTACGGAAGCAAATATGAATACAATGACCTGAACATCCGGTACCGGCTGGAAGATGTATATAATCCGCTGAATTATTATCAGCAGAGGAAACAAACCTTTCTGATCGGCGGGGAAGAATACGAGCCTCTTGAAATTACGGAAACCCTGCTGAGGGAAAACGGAGTGGACCCGGAGGAATTCAAAAAGGTTTGGTACGGGCCGCAATACGAGGGTAGCATCACCCGACCCGATATGGAAGCTCTTTCTGCCGCCTCGCATATGATCGGGGTTCAGATGGAATTCAGGGGGGTGCGCCTTTCGTATGATAACATGTACCGCCGTACCCACAGTTCCATTGGCCTGTCGCCCGTATTCTACAAGTACAACAATCCGCAAAATTACTGGGGCGAATCCATCCAGCGGACCACGCTGAGCTATTCCAAAGCATTCGATTATTTTTCCACCCATACCCTGTTATCAGGCCTCGTATACCGGATGGACAACAATTCCAGCCAGGGGGTCACCTTTCTGGAAAATACCGACAAAGTATACCGGTATTCTGCTTCGAACGATTTCCTTTTCGAACAAACCTTTACCGTTGTTCCGGTGACAAACCTGGAACTGGTGGCGGGACTTTCCTATCAGAAATCGGGGAACCTGCCCGTGACCAATTATCTGATGTCGCCGTTCGACCGGAGTGATTATTCTTCCTTCAGTACCCGGGTAGTATCGAGAGATACCCTGATGGGTTCATTCGGGCTTAATCCCATCAGTTACAGCAACCTGTCAGGGTTTCTTCAGTATTACTTCGTGCTGAACCGGTTCCGGTTTCTGGGTGGTTTGCGATATGATAAAAATTCCCTGTATGGCAACCGTTTCAGTCCGCAGATGGCGGTTTTATATAAAACAGGGGGCCATGCTTCGTTCAGGTTATCGGCGGGTACGGCATACAAGGCCCCTCCTTCTTCCATCGCTTTTCAGTCGCTGGCTTATCCGGTGGCTTCGGATCAGATTCATTACAAGGTGGTGCCCAACCGCCGTCTGGAGCCCGAAAAATTCAATACCCTGGAGCTGGGTATCCAGACCCGGTTGCTGAAGAAGCTGGAACTGCACCAGACCTTTTATTATTACAGCATCAGCAATCACATTATTCCTGAGAAGAGACCGGCATCTCAGTTTACCCTTCCCCATGCCGCGAACGATTCGGTGCTTACCTGGGTGAACAGCCGGGAATCGCTGTCGAATGTTTACGGAAGTCAGACCACCATCAGATACAAAAACATCGTACCCTCAATCAGAATGGACGGGGAGATCAGCCTTTCGCTTCTGGAACGCCGTGACCGGCTGCCTCAGGTGGAAGAAATTGTGGAGGAATATTTCCGTCTGATGCCACGGCATGAAGGAAAACTCAAACTTTCTTTCTATCCGGCCAAAAACCTGTATGTGAATGTGGAAAGCCAGTGGATGAGCAAATGGCTTCGTTTACTGATCCCTTTCGAGGGATTGTACAGCCGGCTGTTCAAGGATGTGGACGGATATTATGCCATGAATGTGATGGCTTCGTATAACCTGAGTCCCGAGCTCCGCGCCTTTATCCGTGTCACCAACCTGTTTGATGAAGCCTACGGAGGGGTGAATGCCACCCTGCTGGAAGAAAATCTGGTGTATAATCCACAGATCCGCCGTAGCATCCGGTTCGGATTGTCGTATAATCTGAATTAGTGAACTGATGACATGAACTCCCGGTTTTTCATACTCACTTCCCTGGCCCTGACACTGGCAGGCATATTCGGCGGTCTTAACGAAGTTCCCGGGCTGGATTCCGGGGATGCCACCCTGTATCAGGAACCCGATTCGGTGGTCGCCATGACTCTGTATCAGCGGGCCCTGCATTATTTCAGGGCGGGGGATATTGACAGGGCATTCGACCGTGCCACAGAAGGGTTGCAATATGCCATGCGGTCGGGACATACACCGACTGAACTGGACATATTGAACCTGCTGGCCGACATATCCGTGACGGAAGGTCACCCGGGGGATGCCATTCCTTATTCGATACGTGTGGCCGGCATCCTGGAGTCAAAGAACGATACGGCCGGGTGGAGGGCAGAGTGCCTGCAACTGGCAGGTTATTACAGCTTGGAAGAGGTATATGCCAAGGAGGGGGAATATCTCAGAAAAGCTTACGAACTGACCGATCCGGCGGATCATGAAGTGAAATCCATGCTGATGGAAGCCCTGGGAGAAGCGGCTATGAAGGAGAATATGCCCGATTCAGCAGCCCGCTGTTACCAGTTGATGGCCGAATATGCACAACGGGCCGGAATAGATGATACTCATGCGGTTGTTTTACAGGCTGAAGCCTGGAATGCCGCCGGAAAGTACAGGGAAGCCCTGGAGGCCAACGAAGCGTTATTGCAGCGGTTCGAAGCTGCAGGCGGGGAACGGCAGATGTCGTCCATCCTCAATAACACGGGTTTTAATTATACCCGCCTGGGGAATTACCAGGCAGCTCTCGATTGTTATCTCGAAGCCATTGAACTGGGCAGGAAGGCCGGATTGCCTGCAGCCGGTATGGCCCTGTTGATGACCAATACTGCCACCTGCCTGCATAATATGAGTCAACAAAAGGAAGCCCTGGAATATTTTGGCAATGCCATTGCCTTGCTGGAAGAATCGGACATGCCGGCTGAAAAATCGAGGATTGAAAATATGGTGGCCCTGATCCATTATCACCGGGGCGACCTGTACAATGCGGGGGCTTTCTGCAGACAGTCCATTGAATCCGCAGTCCGGGCAGACGACAGGCAAAAACTGTCTGAGGCCTATCTTACCTATTCCAGGGTGCTCAGGGAAGGGAACGATCCGGTCCAGGCCCTGGAGTTTTATGAGATGTATCTGAGTATCAGGGATTCTATTGAACTGGAAAGGAGGATACGGGAACAGGAACTTGCGGGAAGGCACTATGAACTGGAAA
>DQWH01000163.1 GCA_011042635.1 Bacteroidota bacterium
AGCACTTTTTCCACTTTCTCTGCCACGGGGGGCTCTACGGAAGGATATTTCCCCTGCTTTCCGCAGGAAAAAACAAGAAAAGCCATGCCTGTGATGAGCATGGCCTGCCGGAAGTAAACAGATGTTTTGAATTTCATTTTGGTTGTGATAGGTTTTTCGAATGGTTACCGGAAATAACAAATGTAATAAAATTTCATCATCTCCGGGCCTCTGTTACTTTTTCAGCAGAGCAACGGCCACGGTTCCCACCCCGGCATGCAGGGCCAGAGCCGGCGATACCTGCACCACCGATACCGGATCCCGTCCTGTGATTTTTTTCAGTTCGGCCGTAAACCAGCCGGTCATTTCCGGATTCCGTACCTGGAGCACCACATAGTCGTCAACACCTCCCTCGTTCATCATTTTTCTGATTTCCCTGAGGATCATTTTCAGAATACCCTTCTGGCTGATCGTTTTTCCGAACTGGACGGCTCTCCCTTCGGGATCGACCGTAATGATGGGTTTCATATTCAGTATTTTCCCGATAAACCCCTTCAGGGGACTGACCCTGCCGCTGCGTACGAGGTATTTGATATCGCGTACCCCTACAAACAGGCGGGCAGAGGCAAACCAGCGCTTCCCCAGATGCACCACTTCTTCATGCGATTTCCCTTCTTCCAGGGCACGGGCCATTTTCAGAATGCCGAGGCCCATTCCTCCCGAGATCTGTTTCGAGTCGATCACAGTAATCTTCCTGCCCGTTTCATGCGAAACTTTCCGGGCTGCCTTCGCACTGTTATGGCAGGTACCTGAAAAATGCCCTGAAAGGTGGACGGCGATCACCGAATCATAATAATTCAGCAACCGGGTATATAACTGAACGAAAGCCGTTTCGTTGATCTGGGAAGTGGATGGAGCCGATCGTTTATCCTGCATCAGGGAATAGAACTGTTCGGGCTTGATGGTCAGCCGGTCAAGATACTGGGAACCGGCGATTTCCACCTGTATGGGAAGGTTGTAGATCTGGTAATGGTCCAGGATCACTTCCGGAAGGTCGCAGGTAGAATCGGTCACCAGAGCAACGGAAGATTTCCGGTGGTGGATCATTTCGTACTGGCGCACCATATCGTCGGCTTTCTGGAAGGCAATGCGGCCGTACTGCCTGAGTCCGGCCACCAGGGTATCGGGGTGATTCGTATGTACGTGCAGCCTGAGGACCTGTCCCGATCCGGCGATCACCACCGAGTCACCACTGGCATCGGCCAGTTCCCTCACCCTGTTTTTGTCGATATTTTCTCCCCGGAGCATGACCTCGGTACAGTACCGGTAGGTGATTTCCCGGTGGGAGACTTCATGGACCGCATCCAGATGCACCACATCGCGGCTCACCTGCAATACTTTTTTCAGGTTCCGGTCGGTAACGTATTCCATTATCCCTTCCAGGAAAACGACAAACCCTTTGGCCCCGGCATCCACTACCTGGGCCATGGCCAGTTCCTTCAGCTTCTCGGTAGTACCTTTCAGCGATTCCCTGGCCACTTCCAGTGACCGGCTCAGCATTTCGTTGAAATCTTTCAGTTCTTCTTTCCGGCCATGGATATACTCGGCCCATTCTCTGATCACGGTGAGCATGGTTCCCTCCACCGGATGGCTCAGGGCATCGTACACATAGTTTACCGCTTTTTTCACCGAATCGGCAAAAGAGGACACGGTAACTTCCTGCTCCGGGGCGGTTTCTGCACTCATGCCGTAGAGGAACTGGGCAAAAATCACCCCTGAATTTCCCCGTGCACCGGTCAGGGCAGCCAGCGCAATGGCATCGGCTGTATTCTTGAATGATTTATCGGGACGAAGCTGGTCGATCACCGCCCGGATGGTCGAGGCCAGGTTGGTACCGGTATCCGCATCGGGCACCGGATACACATTAATGAGGTTGATCTCTTCCTGGTGCTCGAACAGTTTTTTCGCTCCCGCCAGAAACAGGTAGTACAGTCCGGTCCCGTTCAGACGGGTAATATGGGTTGGCAATACTGACATTTCTTTTTTGTTTTCACGGTGGTTTGATTTCCCGGCTCATGCTTTTCCCGGGGGATCTCAAAGACAGAAGCTACCGGTAATCATCCGGTCGAATTTTAACTACTTGTTTTTCAGTGATTCAATCTTTGCAGGACAGAGGCCGGTCAACAAATTCCTGGTGAAAGGTATGAAATATTCCTGACATGCACAGAAAATATCCTTTTCTATTGTTCCGCATCTTTCAATGATAACTGTATCCTGTTCCGTGACAGTTCTATTCCGATCACTTTCACTTTTACATGCTGGTTCAGTTTCACTACATCGGCAGGATTTTTTACAAAACCGTGTTTCAGGTTGGAAATATGGATCAGTCCGTCCTGTTTTACCCCTATATCCACAAATGCCCCGAAATTGGTAATATTGGTCACAATACCCGGCAGGATCATTCCTTCTTTCAGGTCATCAATGGTGCGGATGCCGGGATCGAATTCAAAGACATGGATGGCTGCCCGGGGATCTCGTCCGGGTTTCTCCAGTTCCTGCATGATATCCTGCAGCGTGGGAAGTCCTTTTTCCGGCGTTACGTATTTTTCGAGCCTGATCCGGTTGCGGAGATCTGCCTCTCTCATCAGGTCGGATATTTCCACCTGCAGGTCAGCAGCCATCCGTTCCACCAGAGAATAGCTTTCCGGATGAACGGCCGAGTTATCCAGCGGATGCAAACTGTTTTCGATGCGGAGAAAACCGGCAGCCTGTTCAAAGGCCCTTGCTCCAAGCCGGGGAACCTTCAGCAACTCTTTTCTCGATCGGAAGGGCCCGTTTTCTTTCCGGTACTGAACGATATTTTCGGCCAGCTGCGGTCCCAGTCCCGATACATAGAAAAGCAGGTGTTTGCTGGCGGTATTCACACTCACTCCCACCAGGTTCACACAGCTTTCCACCACCCGGTCAAGGCTTTTCTTCAGCATTTTCTGGTCCACATCGTGCTGATACTGCCCCACCCCGATGGATTTCGGGTCGATCTTCACCAGTTCGGCCAGGGGATCCATCAACCGGCGGGCAATGGACACTGCTCCCCGTACCGTCACATCATATTCAGGTAATTCTTCCCTGGCCACCGGCGAGGCGGAATACACCGAGGCTCCGCTTTCATTCACCACATATACCCGTACCTCCCGGTTGAAACGGATTTCCCGGATAAACTGTTCCGTTTCCCTTCCGGCTGTTCCGTTACCGATAGCAATAGCTTCCACTTTATAGGTTTCCGCCAGGGAGGCCACCTTCCGGGCAGCCAATCCTTTTTCCGACCGGGGCGGATGCGGAAAGATCGTCTCGTTGTGGAGCAGGTTTCCCTGGGCATCGAGGCATACCAGCTTGCAGCCGGTGCGGTAGCCCGGGTCAATACCCATCACCCTTTTCTGTCCCAGAGGCGGAGCCAGCAGCAGCTGACGCAGGTTTTCGGCAAAAACACGGATGGCTTCCTCATCGGCCCGTTCCTTCGACAGGTTTCTGAACTCTGTTTCCAGCGATGGGGCCAGAAGCCGTTTGAACGCATCGGTCAGGGCCATTTTTACCTGATCCCGGCAAGGACCCTGCCCCGTGACAAATAACCTTTCCAGAATTTCGGTTGCTTTCTCTTCCTCCACCCCTACAGACACTTTCAGAAACCCTTCCTCCTCACCCCTTCTGATGGCCAGCAAACGGTGGGAAGGGATCTTTTTCAGGGGACCGGTATAGTCAAAATAATCGAGATATTTTGCCCCTTCCTCCTCTTTCCCTTTCACCACCCGGCTTTCAATCACGGCTTCCCGGGCATACAGGTTCCGCAATTTTCCCCGGGCCCGGGCATCTTCATTGATCCTTTCGGCAATAATATCACGGGCACCCGCCAGGGCTTCCTCCACAGTGGTTACTTCCTCATTCAGGAACTTTATCGCCTTTTTTTCCGGGTCGCTCTCCCTCTGTTCCATGATCACTCCAGCCAGGGGTTCCAGCCCTTTGCGACGGGCTTCCGATCCGCGAGTTTTCTTTTTGGGCCGGTATGGCAGATACAGGTCTTCCAGCTCTGTTATGGTGGTGGCGGCTCTGATCTTCTCTTCCAGTTCGGGTGTAAGTTTCTCCTGTTCCCGGATGGATGCCAGTACGGTTTCCCTGCGTGCATCCAGTTCCCTGAGCTTATCGTGCATATCGCGCACCGCCGTGATCTGCACCTCATCGAGGCTTCCTGTGTGTTCCTTGCGGTACCTGCTGATAAAGGGAACGGTTGCGCCCGTTTTCAGAAGCCGGAGGGTACCGGCTACCTGGACCGGTTTCAGATTCAGTTTTTCTGCAATGATTTCGGCGTACATCATGTCTTTCTTCTTTCAGGCGGCAAAATTAGGCATTTTTCAGGGAGATCGGCAATCTTCCTGCATCATCACAAACAGCGGCATGCCGGCTGACCGGTCCTGTTTCTGATCAGAACCGGACGGTAAAAGTG
>DQWH01000152.1 GCA_011042635.1 Bacteroidota bacterium
CATTTCCGTTGTGTGGGCACGGCAATGATTCGCTTCATAGGGTTCCTTGTTTTTGTTGCCGAATACTCCGGGACTAAATATCTTCTTCCTTTTTCCCTTCTTCTTTCTTCAGCTCATTCATCCTTCTTTCCATCCATTTCTGCTCTTCTTTCAGCAGGGAAAGACGCTCCTGAATATCCGAGATTTCCTCCTTAACGGTGGGGTACGCGGGTCCGTCGTACCACCATCCCCTGCCCCATCCGGCTCCACGAGCTCTGCGTCCCCAGCCGAAACCCATTCCGCGGCCGGGTCCGAATCCGAATCCGTACCTGCCGCCTCCGGCAGGCCAGGGCACATTCCTACCCGTACACTGTCCAAGTCCGCGTCCGGTCACGGGACCCTGTCCCAGTGGCCCGGTTCTGTCTCTTCCTGGCATAATGTTTCTGTTTTTATTGGTTCAACATATTGAGAATATCCTGCAAAGTATAATCGCCGCTAACCATTTCAACCCGTATACCCAGCTTTTCGAGTATCCTGGAAGCTTTGGGACCCACTTCCCGGCTGAATACCTGTTTCACCCCTTTTGTGGCAAGAAACTCGGCCACACGGGGACCGACTCCTTCAGGAGCCATGGCTGCGGTATTCTCTTCAAAATCGATCTTCCCTGTTTCAGGATTGAACAGGCAAAAGAAAGGACACCTGGCAAACCTGTCATCCATCTCGGATGATTTATCAGCTTTTTTTACGGGTATAGCAATCATAAATCTTGTTTTATTAAAATTTCATGACAAATATACGGAATAAAATGAACATATGTTCATTTTAATGAAATTTTTTTCAGAAAAAGCGAGTAAACCGGTTCTGCCGTGACGGTGCTTGCCCGTCCGATTACTCCTTATGCCGGAAGATCATCAGTCATAGGCCTTTTTCACCTCGTCAGGCTCATTCATGAGATGGGCCACCTCATCCTGCCAGTCCATCTGGTCCCACTGGGACATTTGCCGGTGAACCAGGAAATATTTCATGGGAATGGGATGAGTCCCCAGAACCACCGGAATGCGGTATTTCGTTTCAATAAATTCCTTGAATTGCATGATATACGGACAGGGAGGATATCCCACCACCAGACCGGTAGCCAGATGGATCACTTCAGCCCCGTTCCGGATCATCTCTTCGGGAACATATTCTACATTTCCTCCCGGGCAGCCTCCACAGGTAGAATAGCCCACCAGCTGCAGCTCTTCATTTTCCGGATACAGGGAAAATCCCCCCGTATGCTCCCGCATGCTGCGCAGGCATTTGCCTCCTCCGCAGGTATGCCACCGGTGACAGATAATGATTCCGATTTTTTTCATAAATCGCTATTTTTTTCATGATTTTCGCCTGAGGAATCCTTTCCGTTTTCTTTTTTCTTTTCCTTTTCCAGGAACAACTGATGATGATACCCTCCTTCACGGAACATGGTTCGCCCGCAATTCGGACATTTGTTTTCGCGACATGGTATTCCCCTCCGGTGCGGAATGCGGGTGTTGCATTTCACACAGATGCAATACTCTCCGGCTTTGTATGCTGTCTTATTCTTCACGGTCACGGTTCAGCCTGATAATATTTTCAGAATGACATACCCGGCAGGTTTTCGCCGGTTTCATGGTGATCAACACCTCGCTGCAATTCTGGCAGCGGTACCAGTAATCATCGGTTATATAATGCCCACCCTGGATAAATATGGCTTTCCCTTCCACAAAGGCTTTGGCCACATTCTGCCGTGCTTTTTCATAAATCCTGGTAAAGGTGGGGCGGGATATATTCATTTTTTCCGCTGCCTCTTCGTGGGTAAGGTTTTCATAATCCGCCAGCCTGATGGCCTCAAATTCCTCAAACAGCAAAACCACCGGTTCCAGTTCCCTCATGGGAACACCAAAAGGCTTGAACCCTTCCATAATGGGGGGGCGCATCACCCGGCGGCGTCTTCTCCGGTTAGGCATGAATGTTCCGTTTATTTGATAATTACAAAGATATTAAATAATATGAACCAATGATCATTTAAATTTAAAAAAGAAAGCGGACAGGCTTTAATCCCCGGGTTTCCGGAGCAGTTCTATCCGGCGGAAGGCCGGTCTGACCTGGGCGGAATGAATGTACTGATCTTTGGCTCGCCCACCCGCCGGTAAAGGAATTCCTGCAAAAGATCCCTCCGCGGTGGATGAAAGGAATAAAAACGGCGGCGTTCGACACCAGAATCGACGTAAACAGCATCAAATCCTCTTTTCTGCGGTTCCTGGCAAAGACCGGAGGTTATGCGGCCGCATCTTTCTCCCGGCGGCACAAACGCAAAGGGAGTGAAAATGTCCCGACCCCGGAAGGATTCCCGGTAAACGGCGCAGAAGACTCTCTTCCGGAAGATGAATCTGACCGGGCTGCGGCCTGGGTGGCCGGGCTGAATGTTTGAGCCGGCCATTCCGAATCCTTCCCTTTCGTCAGATCGGATTCAAATATCCTTCAAAAGGACATTTTCGGGGTTTTGCTTCAGGGTTTCCTGAAACCTGTCAAGTATTTCGGATATCCTGTTGAATTCTCTGGTTTTCGATACGGTGGTGTGTGCGCTCCCCCGCTGATCCAGCGCTTCCATAACCCGGGAGGCCGTCAGCTGACCGATATCCATGGCAGGCTGGTAGGCTCTTTCCTTTGGCTGACCGGTATACGTTTCACTGAGAATTCCCGCTTCCACCAGCTCAAAAAGTATTTCCCGTACCGCCCTTATCGGCACTTTCAGTTGCTCGGTCATTTCCGCGGCTGTAAGCGGGGGTTCTCCCTTCGCAAACCTTCTGGCAGCATGACTGGTCATCAGCAGCGCCAGAATGCGCTTGTACCGCATACTGACATTCTCGATTTCCGACTCGAACTCATACCGTGAAACATTCTGGTTGGCAAAGGATATCTCCGCCCCGATCAGCACGATCAGCCAGCTTAACTGGATCCAGATCACGAACAGGGGAATGGCTGCAAAGCTTCCGTAAATGGCCCCGTACCGGGTCACACCCACCTGGAACTGCATGTAGCCCCACTGGGTCAACTGAAAAATAGTACCGGCAATGATTCCGGCCACAAAAGCCGAGGAAAACTTCACCGTGGTATTGGGCATGACCATATAGATCAGGGTTAACAGAAACCAGACCAGCACGTAGGGTATAAACCCGAGTAAAAACCGGAGGTGAACAAAAACCGGCGCTATTTCGGTAAGCCGGTCAAACTGTTCGGAAATGAAATAGGTTACACTGCTCGAGAGGAAAATAAACACCGGAGCGATGAGCAAAATGGACAGGTAATCGCTGAATTTGCGGGCCCAGGAACGCGAGGTTTTTATCTGCCAGATATCGTTGAACGAGCTCTCAATATGTCCCAGCAGTTTCATCACCGAATACAACAGCAGGATCAATCCCGCACCGGCAATAAACCCTCCACGGACCTGGTCGATAAAATTCTCTGCAGAATCCAGGATCCAGTTGATCACCTCGTGATGCCCCTGCACTTCCTCATATTGCTGGAAGAAATTGAATATTTTATCCTTCATTACATCCTGTATGCCGAATCCCTTGGAAATGGCAAATATCATGGCAATCACAGGAACGACCGACAGGATGGTATAAAAGGTCAGGGCGGAGGCGCGCAGGTTCACTTTGCTTTCCCTGAACCCTTTCACCGCCAGCACGATGATACGCAGTTGCCTGACAATAAACGACTTGGTTCGTGGCAACTCACCCAGGGTATAATGCCAGATATCGTGGGTAAGGAATTTCAGTAACTCACCGATCAGTTCGAATACTCTTTTCATGGTGTTTGTTTCCCTGAACGTGTTTGTTTTCTCACTGCGGCAAACTCCGACCCTTCTTTCCAGGCCGGGAATACATTGCTGTTGGCCAGTTCCAGTCCCACACGGAACATCAGACGGGCATCTTCCACAATGCCCGAAAATTCCCAGGTTTCCGGATCGTATTCATCGGCTGGCTGATGATACCGGTTTTGCAGGTAATCCTGTTCCTGCTGAGCGGCGTATTCTTTCCCGTTTTCCCTGTGATCCACATTGCCCCGCACAAACAGGGCGGGAACCCCGGCCTTTGCAAAAGCAAAATGATCGGCCCGGAAATACATGCCCGTATGGGGATTGGGATCGGGATGCAGGTACCTTCCCTGCTTCTTCGCGTATTTTTCCACATATTCTTCCAGTTCCGACTGTCCTGCTCCGGTCACCATCACATCCTTCATCCGGCCCATAGGCAGCAGCAGGTCGTTGTTGATATTGGCCGCGGTCTTCTCCATGGGAACGGGCGCATGCTGCGTGTAATACATGGCTCCCAGCAGGCCCTGCTCCTCGGCCGTGGGCGCCAGGAACAGCACCGTCCGTGCAGGAGTATCTTTCAGTGCTTTGAAAGCCCGGGCAATCTCCAGCATCCAGGCCAGGGAGGTCCCGTTGTCTACCGCCCCGTTGTATATGGAA
>DQWH01000018.1 GCA_011042635.1 Bacteroidota bacterium
AAAGCCTTACCTGAACCGCCGCGTTTTTCTTCCACAGGTTTTCGATGATTTTATGAGAAATATATATTCCTGTGCTTACATAATTCCCTGTGTGCAGAGATTGCTACGTAGACAACTACGTAGCCATCTACGTAGTCATCTACGTAGTTGCGAAAAAACGGGACCTGAGCTCCCCGGTGCTCCGGTTTTAAATAACACCACGGCAGAATATTCCTTAACGATCACGGAATCATGAAACCGGCATAGATTGATTCCGGACAAAGCGCTTCCTTTATAAAACAGTCACCCCTCCCGCTCCGGCCATGCTGCCACCAACCGGACCGGCCTGCGTTATTTGCTTTCCCTGAATTCCCTTAAAATATCCCGAAAGGTTTCTTTCACCGACAGGATCCTTGTTGCCCGGAAGGCATTGGATCCAGCAAAGGCATATCCGTTCTCGAAATTACCTTTCAACGCATTGATCAGCGCCGTGATAATGCAATAGGGACTGCTGGATATGTCGCAGGTGCGGATGCATTTGAAGGGACATTTCAACGGCCGTTTTTTCCCTTCCGTCACCTTTTTAATGAAATTGCTGAAAATGGCCCTTCCCGGCATGCCAACCGGACTTTTGATGATTATAATATCCTTTTCTTCCGCATCCAGGTAAGCCTTTTTGAAACCCTCCGAAGCATCGCATTCATGGGTGGTAACAAACCGGGTGCCCATCTGTACCCCCGAAGCTCCCAGCCGGATAATATGACGTATATCCTGCCCTGTAAAGATCCCGCCGGCAGCAATCAGGGGGATGGGCTTCCGGTACTTTTCTTCATAAATATTAAGCTCGTTCCTGATTTCCGGCACCAGTTTCTCAAGCGAAAAATCCGCATTTTCTATCTGTTCCTGTTTGAAACCCAGATGTCCTCCCGCTTTCGGTCCTTCTACCACCACCGCATCGGGCAGGTAATCATAATTGGCCTTCCACTTGTCGCAGATAATGCGGGTTGCCCTTGCGGATGATACGATGGGAACCAGTCTGGTCACGCTGTCCTTTTTCAGGAATGAAGGCAGATCGAGTGGCAGTCCGGCCCCGGCAAAGATCATATCCACCTTCCCGGCAATAGAGGTCCGGACCATATCGGCAAAATTCGTCATGGCCACCATCACGTTCACCCCGATCACTCCCCGGGTTTTTTCACGTACTTTTCTGATCTCTTCCTTCAGTCCCCTGATGCTGGCTTCCAGGAAATCGGAGGAAAGATTCCTGTAAAGCAGTCCGAGTCCGGCGCTGGAAATCACCCCCACTCCTCCCTCATTGGCCACGGCTGCGGCGAGACCCGACAGGGAGATACCTACCCCCATGCCGCCCTGGATCACCGGTACGGCAATCTGCAGGCTCCCGATTTTTAATTCCCTCATAATATTAACCTCTTGGAATACGTTGAAATAGTGTAACCTGTCAAAGGTACGCCAAACAAATGACAAGTGCTAATTCCCTTTACGGAATTCCTTACAGGAAATCAATATTTCCACCGGTTGGCCAGACTCACCAGCGATAACATGACGGGGACTTCAACCAGCACCCCAACCACGGTGACCAGGGCAGCAGGAGATTGTAATCCGAACAGGGCAATGGCTACAGCTACCGCCAGTTCAAAAAAGTTGCTGGCCCCGATCATGGCCGCCGGCGAACAGACGGCATGGGGAAGTTTCAGTTTCCGGCCTCCGAACCAGGCAATGAAAAAGATAAAATAGGTCTGGATGACCAGCGGAATGGCAACAAGCAGAATAATCAGCGGGTTGTTCAGAATGTTCTGGCCCTGAAAGGCAAAGAGCAGAATAAGGGTAATCAAAAGAGCGCCGATACTCACGGGCTTCAGCCCGGGCAGGAAATCTTGCCTGAACCAATCCTTCCCTTTTCGATTTATCAGTATTTTCTGGGTCAAAACCCCTGCCACCAGGGGCACAACCACAAAAATCACCACACTGGTCACCAGGGTTTCGTAAGGAATGGTGATATTGGTAATACCGAGCAGCAGGCCCACAATAGGGACAAAAGCCACCAGAATGATGAGGTCGTTTACAGAAACCTGCACCAGGGTATAATTGGGATCGCCGTCGGTAAGGTAACTCCATACGAACACCATGGCCGTGCAGGGGGCCGCTCCCAGCAGGATAGCACCCGCAATGTATTCGCCTGCCTCTTCGGGGGAAATGATAGCCGCATAGACCTTTGAAAAGAATACCCAGGCGAAAAAGGCCATGGTAAAGGGTTTGATCAGCCAGTTAACTACCAGGGTCAGGATCAGGCCTTTCGGCCGTTTACCCACGTTCCTGATACTGGAAAAATCCACCTGCAGCATCATGGGGTAGATCATGAACCAGATCAGAATGGCAACCGGAAGGTTGACCCTGAATATTTCCAGGTCGCTCACTACCTGTATGCTGTCGCCTGCAAGATGTCCGATGGCGATGCCCACAGCAATACAAAGGGCCACCCACAGGCTAAGGTATTTTTCAAAAAAACCGATTCGCTTTCTTTCTCCGGACATGGCTCATACTTTATTTAAATGCTTTCACTGTTATACTGAAAATTCCTGTCTTTTCTCTTCTGAAAGCCCTCAATTCATCGAGTGAAATGTACTTCAGAAGAACAGGGCTCGGAATACGGATCTCTTTCTCCTTCAATACGGAAATACGTGTAAAACCCTGCGACCTGATTATATCAAGGTACTCCTCCTTCCGTAAAGCTCCTGAAACACACCCTGCATACATTTCAGCAGCTTCTTTCAATCCCTCAGGAAGGTGGCCGCCCAGTACCGCATCGGAAATACAAAAATGTCCGCCCGGCTTCAACACCCGGAAGATTTCACGAAAGGCTTTTTTCTTGTCGGGTACCAGGTTCAGAACTCAGTTGCTGATCACCACATCAAACACACTGTCTCTCAGGGGAATTGCTTCAATATCACCCTGAATAAAATCAATATTCCGGTATCCGGCCTTTTCAAGATGGTTCCTTGCTATTTCAATCATGGCCTCTGTAAAATCCAGTCCGGCAACCCATCCTTCCTCCCCCACCAGGGCCCGGGCTACAAAACAGTCGTTTCCGGCACCCGGTCCGAGGTCGAGTACATGGTCTCCTTTTCTTATACCGGCATATTCTGCAGGCAAGCCACAGCCCAGGCCCAGGTCAGCTTCGGACTGATATCCCTCGATGCCGGTGTAATCGTCGCTGAAATCAACGTAATCCGGCTGGTCGCAACACCCTGCTCCACCGCAACAGGAAGACCGATTCTGCGTTTTGGCCTTCCGGGCAATTTCCCCGTATTTTTTCTTCACGAGTGATTTCAGATCATTTTTCATAACCGTGGCTTGATCTGTTCAACATACAGTTTGCGGAATGCCTCTCTGATCCCGTCCCTCACCCTTCGGAATTCATTCCATATGTATTCTTCGCTTCCGGTGACAAGAGTTGGATCTTCAAAGCCCATGTGCAGCCGGTGCTTCACCTTTCCCGGAAAGGCGGGGCAGGTCTCATTGGCGTGGTCGCACACGGTGATGACATAATCCCATTCATCCTTCAGGTATTTATCCACCGGGGTGGGTTTGTGACGGCTGATGTTTATACCTGCTTCCTCCATTACCTTTACGGCTCGCGGATTCACCTGTGCGGCAGGCTCTGTACCTGCAGAGGCTATTTCCAGCCTGCTGTCGAATGACTGTAAAAAGCCTTGCGCCATCTGGCTGCGGCAGCTGTTGCCGGTACACAAAATCAATATTTTCATCATTCATTCATTGTTAACCACGTTTATTAAAATGCCTTTCAATTCTGTACTTAACAATTATTTTCAACGGGGTATACATTCCCAAATAAAACGTTGAATACCTTTTTCAGGCATTCCATTTTCTTCCCATTCAGGCAGTAATTGGTCCTTATCCCGCTTACTTGCCCCATGATCAGACCGGCCTTTTTCAGTTCACTCAGGTGCCGGTTTCCCGTGTGGCGTCTGAGCGAAGGTTCACCGGATATATCCCCTGTGATGCAAGTTCTGGTTTCAGCCGGGTATTGAATGATCCGCCGCCTGGCAGGATGGAGCCGGGCTTTGAACAGTCCGGCTGTTTCCCGAAGCTGTTCGTCGAATAATTCTGTTTTTGCATAAACCATTCTGCTTATTCTTTTCTTTCTTTATAACCCTTCCGGTGAACCGGAATCATAAAGCAAAGACTCGTTAATGTCAAACAAAAGAGCCATGCAAAATGTTTCTGATCCCGGTTTCGTGCTCCCCAATGGGTTTTACCGGGATCAGACCGGTTACCTCTTATTTTTATCTCGTTTAACAAGGTTCAGAATTTATATTCCATACTGAATAACAGGTTGCCGGAAGAATAGCT
>DQWH01000092.1 GCA_011042635.1 Bacteroidota bacterium
GGAATATCTCCCGGCACGATACTTGTCATCATGCCATGCCAGTTTAAACCATTTTATGCCGTAACCATGAAACTGAACCTTTCCATACCGTTCGAAACAACCCCTTGCCAGGCGGAAGCCATAAGAAAGCTGGAAGATTTCTTTGCCGGCAGCAAAAGGGTTTTTATCATGAAAGGTTTTGCTGGATCGGGGAAAACCACCCTGCTCGGGGGACTTGCCCGCGCCCTGGAACGCGATAAAAAGAAATTCCGCCTCATGGCGCCTACCGGCAGGGCGGCCCGCGTGTTGAGCCGCACCACCGGCCTGGAAGCCACTACTATCCACCGGGGGATATACAGCCTTGACGACCTGCGCGAAACCCAGGCCAGTGACCCTGAGCACGGCCGGAAACTGGTGTATTATTTTTCCCTCAGAATGCACGACGAGGTGGGGGGAACCACATTCATTGTCGATGAATCGTCTATGATTTCGAATGTTTACAGCCAGGGCGAAACCTTCCGCTTTGGGTCGGGCCGGCTGCTCGACGATCTGATGACATATGCCCGCATCGGGGATCCCGAAGCCGGTACACGGATCGTGTTTGCCGGCGACCCCGCCCAGCTTCCCCCTGTGGGGATGAGCACTTCACCGGCCCTGGATGAAGCATATTTCTTAACAAATTACCGTACACAGTGCTTATCTGCCACCCTAACCGCCGTTACCCGCCAGCAGGAAGGAAGCCATATTATCAGGGTGGCTGATATGGTCAGGGAATCAATTACCTCGGGCCGTTTCAGCAGCTTTTTCATCCCGGCCGACGGAAAAGAAATTATTCGCCTGAAAGAAAACGAATGGAGGGAAAAATACCTGGAAATGGCCGGGGAAAAACTGATCATCGCCCATAAAAACCATACGGTAAACGCCATTAACCGGGAGGTAAGAAACCGCCTGCTGGGTGGTTTTCCGCCTATTGGTGAAAACGACCGGGTTATTTCCTGCGCAAACAATTACCTGTACGGGATAATGAACGGCGAATTCGGAAAGGTTATACGTGCCGCCACCTCTACCATTAAGCGGACCGTACACCTGCAGGGAAAAAACGGAAAGAAGAAAAAAATCGTTCTTTCCTGGAGGGAAGTTGAGGTGGATTTCCAGGGAAACGGCGGGGATGGAAAAACAATCAATGCCTATATGCTGGAAAATTTCCTGGAAGGTGGTCCGGTTCTTTCGCCGGAAGAACGGCAGGCTCTGTATGTTGATTTTCGCATGCGCCACAAAAAACTGAAACCCCGGGACCCGGAATTCAAAATCCACCTGAAAAACGACCCCTGGTTCCAGGCGTTGTTCCTGCGCTACGGGTACGCCGTTACCTGTCACAAGGCCCAGGGCGGTGAATGGGATGATGTGCTGGTATTCTGGGATTACGGGTTTATACCCCGGGGAGGTAGCCCGGGTACGGGGGAAAAAACCGTAAACCTGCAGCATGCCGATTTTTTCAGGTGGGCTTACACGGCTATGACCCGTGCCGGTAAAAGATTGTTCCTGCTCGAGCCTCCCTGTTTCCATCCTTTTACCGGTATGTTTCATGCCGTGGTTATCCCCGAAAAGATTTCTCAGTTGCCCGAACCCGGGGAAGGCAGTGACCGCGTGGTGGTTGACCATAACTGGCAGAAACGGCTGGAGGAAGTGTCTCTGGATAGTGCAGGCCGTGAACGCCAGGACCATTATATCAGGTTAACCCACCGGATGGAGCAGGCGGGTATTCAGGTGAGAAGCGTAAACAGGAAATATTATGAAGTGTTTTATACCCTGGGCTGTGAAAAGGAAACAGCCCGCTTCAAATTCTGGCTGAACGGAAAGGAAAAGTTTACCGGACGGTTTGCTCCCGTACCTGCCGGTACCGGATCACAGGCCTTATCGGAAAAGGTGTCGGCGATGCTTGAAAATCTTGATTCCATTGAGGTTATCCGGCCGGAAGACCAAAAGCCTGACCCGGCAGAAACGGAGGATGAAAAGCGTTTGTTTGAAGAATATCCTTTTCTGGAAACCCTTTCCCGCACGCTCTCCATGCTGGTTCCCGGCTACCGGGTTACCATTTCGCGGCGGGATCATCTGCCTTACCGTGAACGCTACCATTTTATCCGGCACGGGCAGCGGGCAGCGGTTGATTTTATCTACAACAGCCGGGGCCGTTTTACCCGGGCGGAAACGGTTTGCGAAGCATGCAACAGCCGGCATTTGCTGACTGATTTGAAAGAAATGATCGAATACCTCACCAGAAATGATATGCCATGTCGTTCCGGAAAGCAATGAGTTTAAGACAAGAAGGACGAACCGATGAAGCCTGGCAACTGGCTGTGTCATTGCCGGAGGAGGGTGATACCCTGATCTGGAAGAAGCGGGCTATGGGGTGGGTGCTGCACGATTACCTCAAAGCAGCTGCCACCGCCGGTCGGCCGGGCGTATTTATTGAGAGGATGAAGCAATGGCTGGCGCTTGAACTGCCCGCAGATGAAAAAATGATGGGTAATGCCGTTGCCTGGCAGGTTTTTCGTATGCTGCACAGCCTGAAAAAGCAGGGGTGCCCCGACCTGGCAATCATAAGCAACCTGTCGATTGCGGTTCGGCACATTCCGCTGGCCCGCCCTTCGGAGGTATATAGCGCCCTGCTGAAAGCCCTGGCTGGTTTTGCCCCTGAATGGACCGGATTTGTGGCTTTTCTCAGGTGGTGGGATATCCGGTTTTTCAGGCCGGAAGATTTCGGGCCGGAAGTGATCAATGGCCGTTCCCTGCCATCTCTGGTGGAAAGGGTGGCGGGCGCTATGACAAAAACCGTGCTTGCCGGAGTGCAGCAACCGCCCGAAGGGGCAGAGGTACTGCGCGCCGGCAATACGCTGGTTGTAAAAGCCGACCTGGATTTTGCCATGGAGTGGCTGGAAACCCTGTGCAGGGACTATCCCCGGATGACCTGGCTGCCGTATCATTATGCCCGTTTATTGATGATCAGCGGGGGCAAAGATCCGTTGAAAGTTTTTCTTCCCTTTGCCAGGAAAAAGCAAACGGAGTTCTGGGTTTGGTCGCTGATGGCCGGGATGTTTCCCGTGCATTCGTCTGAGCAGATAGCCTGTTACTGCCGGGCTTTGATCTGCAAAACTCTCCCGGAATACCTGGTAAAGGTAAAACAGACACTGGCGTCCCTGTTAATAAGGAAGGAACAGTATGCAGCGGCAAAGAAGCTGATCATGGAAGTGGTGGATACCCGGAAAAAGAATGGCTGGAAAATTTCGGGAGAGTTGGAGGAATGGCTCCAAACTCCCTGGTACCGTGAAACTACTGTTTCGGGCGATACGGAAAAAATGCTCAGAAAGCTGGCGGCCGGGGCAGAGAGCCTGTTGTACCTTGATTTGCCTGTCTGCACAGGAGTGATCAATCATGTAGACTATGAAAAGAAGACCGCCTGGTTTATAGCAGAGGGCAAAAAAACGGGAAGTTTCAAATACGAACGGTTTGGGTGGATTCCGAAGCCGGGTTGTGTAGCGGAACTGAAACTGGAGGAACGTACCGGTCGAAACGGGAAATACCTGCATGTGTGCCATGCTGTCAGATCTGCTGCACCTCCGCCGGAGGAACTGTTCAGAAAGTTCAGCGGGAAGGTAAGGAAGCGCGATGACCGGCCTTTTGCCATGGCCGGGGAAGTGTTCATTCCTCCTTTGCTGGTGAGCCAGGTGCAACCGGCCGACGGGGCAGCGGTTTCGGGAACCGCCGTTCTCAGTTACAACCGCAAAAAAGAACGCTGGGGGTGGAGTGCGGTGAGTTTACAGGTGGAATAAGCGGTTGTTTTGTTCTCCGGGTTTTCTGACGCATGAAATCCTGACCGTCAGCGAATGGAATTTTATCCGGTAATCCTTATCTTTAACCCTCCCGAAGCAAACAAAGAATATTTTCCATTAAGCAGGCCGGTCCTGGCGGCAGATTATGAGTATATTATGAATGTAAATGAAGTGAAAATGAATCCCGAAAAATTTCATGACAGTTTTGAAAAGTATCTGCATGGAAGACTGGGGGGCACAAAATGGCTGTTAAAACGGTGAACCTGAATGAAGATTGGCACCATATCGATAAAAGGCTGAAAGAAATTGTAGAATAAGTATCTGA
>DQWH01000143.1 GCA_011042635.1 Bacteroidota bacterium
CCATCGATGTACATATCAGGAAGCTCAGGGGCAAACTGGGCGACCGGCATATAAAAACCGTCAAGGGGGTGGGATATAAGTTTCAGGAATAGCCCTTCCGAACGGTCGGTTCCTCCCCGTTTTTTCCCTTCAGGATCATTTTCAATGAGTTACCCGGTACTCTTCAGGGTGCCAGAATGCCGTTTTCCCTGGAATAGATCACAAAATCACGCTGGGCTTTCAGAATATTCAGTGTGTAAAGCATCAGGTTCTTGGTCTCGGCCAGTACATTGAAATACAACAGGCTGGTTTTGGTCCCGGATTCACCCTTTTTGATCCTTTTCACCTGTTTCTTGTTCATCTTGGCAATAATATCCAGGATGTGTTTCTGCTTTTCGATAATCTCCGACAGATCATCGAATTTCCCCTGCTTCAGGTGATTCAGCACAAAGTTGAAGAATACCGAGATTTCCTCGTTCAGGAAAATGAATTCCTTTTTCTGGTCTTCATTGAAGGGAGCATGGTTGTTTTCCACATGTTCATAAATGTGCTCCATGATGAAATTCACGCAGTGAGCACCTTCCCTGATGTAATCGAGTACCTGAACGTAGTAGGGACCGCTTTCCACGGAATCTTCCTCCAGCTGCCGGATGGTGATGTATATATTGTATTTCAGTTCCTTGCTGTGCTTGTTCAGTTCTTTGATCTCTTGCCTCACTTTTTTCAGTCCCCGCCTGTTTTCCCTGAAAAAATTCTCCAGCGTGAGATAATACAGCATCGACATAGAGATGACCGTGCTGGTAACATTTTTGTTGCACTCGCTGAGCACAGTATCAGCCCTGACAATCTTACGCCCGTACAGGGCTTCCTGCTTCAGCTTCATGTCGGCTTCCCGGCGCTTGTGGATAATGTGGGTACGGAAGATGAGGAAGCCTATCAGCACGATCAGAACCAGGATAGCCACGAAACCTCCGTAATAGATGATAAAACCGATCACCAGGGAAATGGTGAATGCGATCAGTGCGGTAATAAACCAGCCCCCGATGACCGTAAGCACTCCCGAAATGCGGTATACGGCGCTTTCCCGTCCCCAGGCCCTGTCAGACATGGAGCTTCCCATAGCCACCATAAAGGTGACATAGGTGGTGGAAAGGGGTAGCTTCATTGAGGTGGCAAAGGAAATGATGATACTGGCTACTACCAGGTTTACCGAAGCCCTTACCAGGTCGAAATAGGCTGTATCTTTGGCGGCGGAATTTTTTGATGCGAACTCCGTCTGGTCGAATCTCTTCCCCAGCTTTTCCTGCAGACTTACGGGTACCAGTGTCCGGAATCCGCGGGATATGTTCATACTGGCCCTCACCAGAAAACGAGAGAAAGCATTCGGCTGGAAACGCTCGTATCCTTCGTCCTGACGACCCAGATTGATTTCCGTTTCTGTAACCGACCTGGCCTTGCGCGACAACCACAGGGTGACGGCCATTACAATTCCTGCCAGCAGCAGAAAATAGGTAGGTGTTTGAACCGGGCCGCTCAGGGCTTCCATGGTGAATACTTCGGGATCCGCCCCTTCGGCCATGAAATTCCGGAAAGAGGCAAACCCGGCCAGGGGCACCCCGATAAAGTTCACCAGGTCGTTTCCTGCAAAGGCCATGGCCAGGGCAAAAGTACCGACAAGCACTACCACCCGCAGAATGTTGACTTTGACCAGCCACATCAGCAATTGCAGGATCAGGGTCCACCCCAGGAAACTGATCAGCAGGATCAGCATGGTGTGATCCATGATCCAGTTCAGGGTGGTGTCGGTTATGAAGGCCGATCCTTTGGCTCCTTTAATCAGCATAAAATAGGTAATGGCCGTGGTCGCAATACCTCCCCAGATGGCACCGAAATACTTCATCTGTTTCTGGAAATTGAAGGTAAATGCGATCCTGACGATATACTGAACCAGCGCTCCCAGACTAAAAGCGATCACAATGGAAAGCAGGATACCCGATATAATGAACAGAGCCCCCCCTGAATTGATGTACTGGCTTACCACCGTTCCCATCTCGGGATGATGGCTTGTTTTGATGATGGCCATGGCCATGGCGGCACCGAGCAACTCGAATACAATAGAAACGGTGGTGGATGTGGGAAGACCGAAGGTATTGAACAGATCGAGCAGAATGACATCGGTCAGCATGACAGCCAGGAACAGGACCATGATCTCGGAAAAGGTGAACATGTCGGGATGAAAAATCCCTTTCCTGGCCACTTCCATCATGCCGCTGGAAAACGTGGCCCCGATCAGGATGCCCAGCGAAGCGATCAGCATGATCACCTTGAAAGGGGCGGCTTTGGATCCGATGGCTGAATTCAGGAAATTGACGGCATCGTTGCTCACTCCTACGATCAGGTCGGATATGGCCACCCCGAACAGCACAATGACAATGAACAAATACAGGTTTTCCATAGTAAGCGGTTGGTTCCGTTTATTCGGAAACAAAGGTAATGGCTGGAATACTTTTTCCATTCGTTCGGATATTAATTTTATCTTAACTTATTGTAAACCTGAACCGATTGAATTTCATAATATTATAAAGTCAGATTAACCTGGGCGAAAGCATTTGTTCCTATTTTTGACCTTTCGGTGAAAAACAAATACATGGCAGAAAATAAAATACTGATTGTAGACGATGAAAAGTATGATCGTTTTTCTGACAGCCCGTTCGGAAGATTATTTGCAAATTGCCGGCTTCGCTGCCTGAGACGATGATTACATTGCCATACCCATCTGTCCCAGGGTATTTCTATCACGGGTGAAAGCCCTTCTGGAGTGGGCGCTGTACTGCCAGGGCGAAAGAGTTTTGCCTCCTGCGGATCATCTGACTGATAACAGACGGCTGGTGGTCGACAGGAAAAAATACCTGGTGTACTTTGAAGGGATAGAATTCCAGCTTCCGAAAAAGGAATTTGACCTGCTGGTGTTGCTTACTTTCAGTCCTTCCAGGGTATTTACCCGCGATGAAATTTACAATCGTATCCGGGTAGACGACGTGTTCGTGGGCGACCGCACCATCGACGTGTATGTGAGGAACCTAAGGGAAAAGTTCGGTCAGCACGCTATTCGTACAATCAAAGGAGTGGGTTACTGTTATGAGGCGTGAGCTCAGAGAATGGACTTGATTTTTTTGATGATCTGGGTTACATCAATGGGCTTCTCAAAATAATCCACTGCCCCAAGTTCCTGGGCTTTTTCTTTGTAATTCTCATTCCCAACCGCTGTGACCATGATCACGGGAAGATCGGCCAGCCGTGTCTCCTGCCTGATCTTTTCGAGTAACTCCAGCCCGTTTGTCTGAGGCATCAATATGTCCAGCAGGATCAGGTTGGGCATGTCCTTCTCAAGGTATGCCAGTGCCTCCCTGGCACTGGAGGCCGTTATTACCTCGTATCCTTCTTTCTCCAGAACCACATCAAGCAGCACCGCATTGGTGTTGGAATCGTCAATAACCAGAATTTTTGCTCCTTTCGCCATAATGTTCGCTTCGGATGTCTATATGCCAAAAATAAAAAACTTTTGCTCAACGGGAATAAAAGCCTGCGGAAATATTGCGTAATTCATTGATGTGAATTACATTTAACTGATGATTTAGCTCATTAATCTTTCTTATGGAACAGGATGAATACCGGATATGGCAAACACTGACGGAACAGGACTGGAAGGAATTGATCCGGGCCAGCAATCTGGTACGTTTTGAAAACCGGGAAACCATTTTCCGGCAGGATACCCGGTCATCCCATTTCATGTTCGTAGAACAGGGACTGGTTAAGATATACAAAACAGGGAAAAGCAAGAAAATCCTGACCCTCAAGCTGGAAGGTCCGGGTCATTTTATCGGGTTGCATTCGGTGCTGGGAAGCGAAATACACCAGTATTCCGCATCGGCCGTGGGGGCCGCTGCCATCCGTTTTTTCGACCATGACACAATTCTGGAAGTCATCATTCGGAACGGGCATTTTTCCCTCGACCTGCTTCGTGTGCTCACCGTGCACCGGGGGTTCATGTTCGAGAAGCTGATCAGCCAGGCTCAGAGCCAGTTACCGGGC
>DQWH01000194.1 GCA_011042635.1 Bacteroidota bacterium
TGTAATGAATCTCCAATCTTGCCAGCCTGTAGGTATTTTTGATTCCGGTGTGGGAGGGTTGACCGTTGCTGCGGCCATCCGGTCTCTGCTTCCCAACGAAAGAATGATCTATTTCGGGGATACGGCCCACCTTCCATACGGTGATAAATCGGCTGCTTCCATACGTCATTATTCGAAAGAAATCACACGGTTCATGCTGGATCATCGTTGCAAGGTGGTGCTGGTGGCCTGAAATGCCGCTTCCGCCGCTGCTTTCGATGACCTGCAAAGGGGATATGGCGAACACATTATCCTGATGAATGTGATCGATCCGGTAGTTAGCCGCATCACTTCCTCGGGTGTTACAGGGAAGGTTGGGGTGATCGGTACCAAGGGTACCATACACAGCGGAACCTATGAGAAAAAGCTCCGGGCACGACAGCCCGGTATGGAAATCGTTTCCATGCCTACCCCTCTGCTGGTTCCTATGATTGAAGAAGGTTTTGTTTATGATGATATCAGCAATGCCATCATCCGGGCATACCTTTCCAGTGAGAAGCTGAAAAATATCCGTACCCTCATCCTGGGTTGTACACACTATCCCATTATCAAGAACCAGATCAGGAAATATTATGACTTCAGGGTGGATATCATTGATTCGGCACAGATTGTAGCCGAAGAACTGAAAGAAGTACTTTCCCGGCAGGGCCTTCTGGCATCGGGAAAAAAAGGTGAACACCGGTTTTTTGTATCCGATCACACCGATTATTTCGGGAAGGTAGCCCGCATGTTCTTCGATGAAGATATCTCCCTGGAACTGAAAGACCTCTGGCTCTGATCATTCCTGTCCGTTGTTATCACGGTACCATCCCGCATACATCAGATAGTTTTCTGAAATGCGTTCAATAATGTTTTTGGTTTGTTCCTGATTCACATCTTTCATCCGCCGGGCAGGTACGCCTGCGTAAATACTACCGGGTTCCACAACCGTTCCGTCAAGCACAATAGCTCCTGCCGCAATGATCGAATTTTCGCCGATTACGGCATGATCCATAATAATTGCCCCCATACCGATCAGTACATGATCATGGATGGTGGCTCCGTGAACGATCACATGATGACCAATGGAAACATGGTTGCCGATCTGTATGGTGGATTTCTGATAAAGGCAGTGCAACACCGATCCGTCCTGAATATTTACCCGGTTCCCTATACGTATCGAATTCACGTCTCCTCTCACCACCGTGTGGAACCATATGCTGCACTCATCTCCCATGATGACATCGCCGATAATGGTGGCATTGTCGGCCAGATAACAGTTTTTCCCGATGGAAGGATTCTTGCCCCTGACTGTTTTGATAAGAGCCATGATGGATTGCTTTACAATGGTTTAACGGATCAAAGGTAGCCCATATTCCCATGAAAATAAACAGGAATTTTCAGCCATGCAATATTTGGTAATCGCAACAAATGGGAGATTTGCAAGGATTTTTTTCTATGTTGAAAAATACAAATCTTTTTAACAGAACCATTTCATATTTATTTACCTTTGTTGTGGAAACCGAAGTCAATTTACCATACATAGTTCAGGTAACTCACATCGGGAATAAATGCATATGAAATCATGGGTTTTATATGCATTTACATTTTTTATGAGAATATGTAATCAGTAATGGATAATGGCAACCAAACGAGAAGTTATTGAAAAGGAAGAAGTAGTCATCAGGTTCTCAGGAGATTCCGGAGATGGTATGCAATTAACCGGCACCCTGTTCTCTGATTCGGCAGCCCTGTTCGGCAATGACCTGGTGACTTTTCCCGATTATCCTTCTGAAATCAGGGCTCCTCATGGAACCGTGGGTGGCGTTTCGGGTTTTCAGGTCCATCTTGGTCACACGGAAATCAGAACTCCCGGCGATTATGCCGATGTGCTGGTTGCCATGAATCCCGCCGCCCTGAAAGCCAATGCCCGCTGGCTCAAACCCGGAGCGACCGTTATACTCGATAGTGACAGTTTCGATGAAAAAGGTCTGGAAAAGGCCGGATATACCAGTGATCCGATTGAGGAAGAAAAGCTGAACGATTACAATATTATCAGGGTGCCTATCACCACTCTTACCCGGAAGGCTTTGGACGGCCTGGGTCTGGACATGAAAAGTGTCCTGCGGAGCAAGAATATGTTTGCCCTGGGAATTGTTTACTGGCTGTTTGCCCGGCCGCTCGATCATACCATTAAGTATTTCGAGACCAAGTTTAAAAAAAGGCCCCTGGTGGTGGAAGCCAATCGACGGGTATTGCATGCCGGCTATAGTTATGCGGAAACCATCGAGGCCCTTACCCCAACCTATATGGTTAGCCCCGCCGAAATTCCGAAGGGAACTTACCGGAATATCAACGGGAATGTGGCTACCGCATGGGGGTTTATTGCCGCTGCCGAAAAATCAGGGCTCCAGCTGTTTATCGGATCCTACCCCATTACCCCTGCTACCGGAATACTGGAAGAATTGTCCATGAGAAAGGAATTCGGAGTGAAGAGCTTTCAGGCAGAGGACGAAATTGCCGGGATATGTACCGCCCTGGGTGCCAGCTTTGCCGGTTCCCTGGCTGTGACCAGCACTTCGGGACCGGGACTTGCCCTGAAATCAGAGGCCATTGGCCTGGCTGTCATGACCGAACTCCCCATTGTGATTGTGGATGTTCAGCGTGGAGGTCCTTCTACAGGCCTGCCCACAAAAACCGAACAGGCAGACCTCATGCAGAGCCTTTACGGAAGGAACGGGGAGTGTCCGGTAGTGGTAATCGCTGCCAGTACTCCTTCCAATTGTTTCCATTACGCTTTTCAGGCAGCCAAGATTGCTCTGGAGCACATGACCCCGGTGCTGCTTATGAGCGATGGATTCCTTGCCAACGGTTCCGAACCCTGGCGCATACCTTCTTCGAAAGATTTACCCTCCATCAAACCTCCCATTGTGAAAGAAGGGCATGAGAATTTCCAACCCTATGCCCGGGATCCGGAATCTTTTTCCCGCCTGTGGGCAATTCCCGGAACAAAAGGACTGGAACACCGTATCGGCGGACTCGAAAAGGACGCAATGAAAGGCAGCGTGTCTCATGATCCCCTGAACCATGAAAAAATGGTCAAGACCAGGGAGGAAAAGGTACAGCGGGTGGCCAATTATATCCCTGAACAGGAAATTGAGGGAGACCAGACAGGCGATCTCTTGGTAATTGGATGGGGAGGAACCTATGGTCATCTGATTACAGCAGTGAATGAAATGCGGAAAGAAGGATACCGGGTGGGCCTGATGCATCTGCATTATATCAAACCCCTGCCTAAAAATATCGAAACGCTGCTGGGAAGATTTAAAAAGAAAGTGGTCTGTGAATTAAATCTCGGTCAAATGGCCAGTTATCTCAGGATGAATTTTCAGGATCACCATTACCATCAGGTTAATAAAGTACAGGGTTTGCCTTTTACGGTTGTTGAATTAAAAGAAGCTTTCAGCAAGATACTTAACGAGGAATAGCCATGGAAGAAACAATGGTCCAGAAGTTGTCTCCTAAAGATTTTAAAAGCGACCAGGAAGTCAGGTGGTGTCCGGGTTGCGGTGATCATGCTATTCTGAATGCCATTCAGAGAGCCCTGGCCGAATTGGATTACGACAGGGAAGACTATGTCTTCGTCAGCGGGATCGGTTGTTCCTCCCGCTTTCCTTATTATATGAACACCTATGGATTTCACGGGATCCATGGCAGGGCTTCGGCCATTGCCACGGGTACCAAGGTGGCCAATCCACGCCTCAGCGTATGGCAGATTACAGGTGACGGGGATGCCCTGGCCATTGGGGGAAATCATTTTATTCATGCAGTACGGCGCAATATTGATATCAATATTGTGCTGTTCAATAATGAGATATACGGACTTACCAAGGGACAGTATTCTCCTACATCCAAAATGGGGGCTGTGACAAAAACCTCTCCTTATGGCACAGTGGAAAA
>DQWH01000079.1 GCA_011042635.1 Bacteroidota bacterium
GTTTACGGGGAATTTTATCGTAAACAGCCACCTCATGATCCAGACACAACGATTCAACAAACCACGACCCAATGTGTCCGGCTCCTGCCACCAGTATTTTCATGTTTTTGAATGTTTTGTCCGTGGTAAAACCCGGGGAATCATCTGTTCGATCATCATCAGGTCAACCAGTGCCACAGCCAGGGCAGCCTCGGCTACCACCGGCACCCTGAGAGCAATGCAGGCATCGTGCCTGCCCGGGATTTCCAGGGTGGTCATTGCCTGTTTTTTCAAATCCACAGTTTTCTGCGGCAGGGAAATGGAAGAAGCGGGCTTGACCGCCAGTCGGACTACCAGTTCATTCCCGTTGGTGATCCCTCCGTTGATGCCTCCTGCATGGTTGGTAGAAGTCTTTCCCCCGGTATCCACAATCGGATCGTTGTGCTCGCTGCCCCTCATGGCAGCAGCCGCAAATCCCGCTCCGAACTCCACTCCTTTCACGGCAGGTATGGCAAACAGGATGTGACTTACCAGCGATTCCACCCCGTCGAAAAACGGTTCTCCCAGGCCGGCCGGCAATCCCTTTACCCTGCATTCCACAATACCTCCCACACTGTCTTTTTCCAGTACGGCCTTTTCCACAGCCGCATCAATATCCTTCATTCCCCCGGCCTCCGTCAGCCTGGCCTTGATCCTCACGGGCACCAGCAGTTTTTTTGCCACTACCCCGGCAGCCACCAGGGCAGCTGTCAGCCTGCCGGAAAAATGCCCCCCTCCCCGGTGATCGGCAAACCCTCCGAATTTCTGAAAGGCGGTCATATCGGCATGACCCGGCCGGGGAACTTCCGTAAAACGGCTGTAATCGTCAGGCCGGGTATCCCGGTTCTCCAGCCATATCAGCAGGGGAGCGCCAGTTGTAAAACCCCGGAAGATTCCCGTGACCGGTACGGGCAGGTCAGGATCCCGCCGGCCTGTGGTTCCTTTTGCCCCCGGTTTGCGCCGTTCCATATCGCTCCGGAAATCTTCCTCACAAAGGGCGAGACCCGCCGGACATCCGTCGATAAGCACCCCCACCAGGTTGCCGTGTGACTCCCCCAGGAGGTGTACACGGAATATTCTGCCGAAAGTATTCATAAGATCGTTCCTCCGATGTTTTGTAAATCGTCAAAAAATGTGGGATAGGATTTTGCCGTACATCCGGGATCGAGGACCGAAACCCGGGGGATTCTCCCGGCAGCCATCACCGCGGCGGCCATGGCAATGCGGTGATCCCCGTGCGGATCGATCTCGCCCTCCTTAAGCCGGCCGGGTGTAATCTGCATCACATCTCCTTCCGTTTCCACCTTCACTCCCAGTCTGGCAAACTCTTCTTCCAGTACCCTGGCCCGGTTGCTCTCCTTGGCAAATAAGCGGGTTATTCCCCTGATGGTACTGGTTCCCCTTGCATTGGCAGCCAACGGCACCAGGGGAGGAAAAAGATCGGGACAGTCGGTGGCATCAAAATCGAAAGGCCGGATCTCTCCTTTCGACACCCTGATCCCCTCCTCTGAGACTTCCAGGTTGGCTCCCGCTTTTTCAAGCACTTCCATAACAGCCCGGTCGGCCTGACCCGATTGCGTGTCGAGCCCGGTCACCTCCACCGGCCCGCCCAGAGCGCCTGCCACCAGAAAAAATGCCGCTCCGCTCCAATCGCCTTCCACCGTGTACCGGCAGGGGCGGTAATGCTGCCTCCCGGGAATAAAAAAATTCCGGTATCCGCTGTGATCGATCCGGATACTGAACGATTCAAGCACTTCCAGTGTCATATCCACATAGGGCCTGCTTTTGAGGCTATCTACCTCCAGTTCCGAGTCGCTTTCGGCCATGGGTAGCGCCATCAGTAATCCGCTTAAAAACTGGGAACTCCGGGACCCTTCAACACGAGCCTTTCCACCCCTCAGCGGCCCCTGCACCTTCACCGGGGCATGACCCCGGTTCATCTCACACCTCACTCCCAGTTCCTGCAGGGGGCTCATGATCATATCCATGGGACGGTTCCTCAGGGTACCCCCGGCCCTCAGCACTATCTCCGAATGATGCAGAGACACAATGGCTGAAAACAAGCGGAGGGCCAGTCCCGATTCACCGCAATGCACTTCATGCCCCAGCGGAGCAAAACCCCCTTTTACCATCAGTTCCACTTCCCGGTCCTCGATCGTGGCCCCCAGCCTTTCAATCACTTTCATGGCATGGAGTGCGTCATCCGACCGCGACGGATTCCTGATCTCCGAAACACCATCCGCCAGCAAGGCTGCAGCCAGGACCCGCTGGGTGAAGCTTTTCGAACCCGGAATATGAATTTTCCCTGCAGGATAGAATTGTTCAATTACCTTCTTCATACGAAACATTCTTTCACTGCCCTTTTTACGAGCTCCCCGAGCTTTGGCAGGGGTATTTCAACGGGCTTTGCCCGGCCGGGTGTTTCCAGAACAATGAATTTCATATGGTCATCCTTCTTCTTCTTGTCGGCTACCATCGCCCGGAACAACTCGCCCGCATTTATTTTCGTGCGGACAGGAAGGCCGTATTCCTGAAGCATTTTCGTAATATATCTAATATCTTCCTCGCAGATCAGGCCCAGCAACCGGGAAATCCTGGCTGCCAGCATCATCCCCAGGCTAACCGCCTTTCCGTGACTGATGCGGAGCATTTTTTCCATGGCATGCCCGGCAGTGTGACCGAAGTTCAGAAGGCTCCTTATTCCGGTTTCCGATTCATCGCGGTTCACAATATCCGATTTGATCCTGACCGATCCCTCAATGACCCGTGCGAGGAGTTCCGGTTCGCCGGCCCTGATCCGTTTCCCTTCCCGGTGCAGCATTTCCAGGTAATCGCTGTCGGCAATCAGACCGTGTTTGATCACCTCGGCCCAGCCGTTCTTCCATTCTTCAGAAGGCAGGGTATTCAGAACCAACGGATCACACAGGACAAAGCGGGGTTGTTTGATGGTCCCAATCATATTCTTGTACCTCTTCAGGTTAACCCCGTTCTTCCCCCCTATGGCGGCATCTACCTGTGCCAGAAGGGTGGTGGGTACAAAGGCAAAGGAAATGCCGCGCATATAGGTTGCCGCCACAAACCCTGCCAGGTCGGTCACCACCCCTCCTCCTATGCCCAACAAAAACCAGCTCCGGTCTACCCCGGCTTCCATCATTTTCGCGGAGAGTCGTGAGACAGTATGGAGGTCTTTTGATTTTTCCCCCGGTTTAACGGTAAGAAGAAGCCCTTCGGGAAAACGTGATCCGTAGAGCCCTGTCACACGGGTATCGCTTATTATCACCACGTTCCCTTCCGGTAAGTATTCCGGAAGATTTTCAAAAGTAATTCCCGTGAGTATACGCGATACTCCGGTCTGCCCCCGGACAATAAATTCTTTTATGGCAGTGGGACCCATTATCCTGCAATATTAATCATTTATGCTTTCATTACCTTATTCTGCCGGTTAATGGATTCCTGGTGAATGGCCATAAATATTTTTTCGATCACTTCGTTGCTTAATCCCAGGCCGGCAGCTGCATTCATCCGGTTATCGAGAAGTTCCTGCCAGCGTTGTGTTTGCAGGATGGTCACATTCTGCTTTTTCTTCAGCAGGCCGATCTTTTCTGAGATATGCATCCGCTGCGAGAGCAGTCTCACCAGTTCGAGGTCGCATTCGTCAATGAGCCTGCGCAATTCTTCCAGTTCGGTCAGAAAATCCTCGTCATCGCTTTTTTCTTTTCGAATGATCAGCCTGCTCAGTATGCGTCTCAGCTCACCGGGCGTTATCTGCTGGTCTTTATCGCTCAACGCCGATGCCGGATCGATGTGTGATTCGATGATCAGCCCGTCAAATCCCAGGTCCATGGCTTTCTGCGAAATTTCAAAGATCAGCCCGCAGGGACCACAAATGTGGCTGGGATCGGTAATAA
>DQWH01000062.1 GCA_011042635.1 Bacteroidota bacterium
CCATGAGAGTGGAATGTCCACAACGGGAACCTACAATACCTTCTTTGGTTATAATGCCGGTTTATCCAACACCTCCGGTTCGAATAACATCTTCATGGGATACCGGGCAGGTTATTCCAACCTCGGCGCAAACAACAACGTATTTCTGGGCAATGAAGCAGGATACAATAACACAAACGGATATTCCAATATCTTCATGGGCATAGGCAGCGGATACTCCAATACCACGGGTTACCGCAATGTATTCATCGGGGAAAGAAGCGGGCATTCGAATACCGACGGGATATTCAACACCTTTATAGGATATCTGGCCGGAGAAAATAATACATCAGGCGACAGAAACACCTTTGTGGGATACCGGTCGGGACTTTCCAATACCACCGGCGAATGGAATGCCTTTTTCGGTTTCCAGGCAGGTTATGCCAACACCACCGGAAGTTACAATTCGTACTTTGGACAGAATACCGCTTTCAACACTACGGAAAGCTCGTACAATTCCTTCATGGGTTACGAAACGGGCATGAACAGCCAGGGCAGCTATAACACCTATATGGGCTACCAGGCCGGAAAATCGGGAACCAGTGATGCTACCGGAGTGCAGAATGTAGCCATTGGATACCGTGCCGGTACAGCCAATACCACCGGAAGTTACAATGTTTTCATCGGACCGGAGGCAGGTTATTCAAACCAGGATGGCAACTACAATACCTTCGTTGGCTTCCAGGCGGGATTTAGCAATGTTGGCGGTGACGGCACATGGGAAGGTGAATATAATACGTTCCTTGGTTACCAGGCAGGATACAACAGCACTTCCGGACACCGGAACATTGCCATCGGATACCGGTCGGGTTATGGAATTACTACTAACCGCTACAATGTGATGATTGGTGAAGAGGCCGGTTATTCCCTGGCCAGCGGCCAGGCCAACGTACTGATCGGGACCTATGCCGGGGAATACCTGAACGGAGGAAGCGGCAACGTTATGATTGGCCTTGGAGCAGGTCGCTCATCCAACGGTAACGGAAATGTGTTCCTTGGTAGATATGCCGGCTATGCTGAAAACGGCAGCGACAAACTGGTCATTGAAAATAACTATACCGGTTCCGATAATGAAAATAATGCCCTGATTTATGGAGATTTTAGTTTGAACCGTCTGAGAATTAACGCGAACACTTCAATCAATACTGCTTATAGTCAGTATTACGGCTTATCGATCGGGATGGATGCCAATGATTCATACGGCCTTGTCGTTTATGGTCCTACCTGGTGTTCGTCCGGAGCCTGGGCAGGTTCAGATATCAATCTGAAAACCAATATCCGACCATTTGAAAATCCACTGGAAAAAATAACCCAGATCAATGGCGTGTATTATGAATGGAAGCCGGAATTCTATGAATCATTAGGCGTATCCTCCGGAAAACAAATAGGAGTCATTGCTCAGGATGTTGAAAAAGTACTTCCTGAATTAGTCCATGAGGGTCCCGATGGTTATAAATCAGTCGATTATTCAAAGCTTACAGCCGTTCTCATCGAAGCCATCAAGGAACAGCAGAAACAGATCGAAGAGCTTCAAAAGGAAGTGGAACTTTTAAAGAAATAATGATCTCCGGATAACAAAGAAAAGACGGCATGGTATAGATGCCGTTTTTTTTTGAAATATCCCGTTGTTTCAATTGTTACGCATTGGTATCATTTGATTTTCAATGGATGATGCCGTAAATTTATCTTTTCAATCTCTAAAAAATTACATCATGAAAACCCCGTTCAATCCATTGCTTAGACCATCGAAAGCAAGATGCTGGATATCCACTCTGATAACTATGTTATGTATGTTTACCAGCGGCCTGTTCGCCCAGGCTCCCAACCTGCTGGGTTACCAGGCGGTGGTGAGGGATGCCTCGGGCGTACCCCTGGCCGAAACAGAGGTCACCCTGAGGCTCGGCATTCACAGCGAGGCTCCAGACGGGTTGTTGCTGTGGCAGGAAGATCACAACCTGATCACCGGTCCGCAGGGGCTGGTGAACCTGCATATAGGACGGAATGAAAACCGCACCGGAGGATCTCTGGAAGAGTTCTCCCTTATCGAATGGGGCGCTTCGGCACATTTCCTGCAGGTTCAGGTAAACACCGGAAGTAGCTTTACCGAACTGGGCACCACCGAACTGGTTTCGGTTCCATACGCCCTGTATGCCAGAGAGGCGGGAACCACCCCACTGGCTGAGATCTGGTCGGCCGAAGGGGAAAACATATCCACTTCGTTCAATGTGGGGATCGGAACGGGAACCCCTGCCGGCAAAATGGAAGTGCTTGGAAACCCAGGAGCACAGGATGATGATCCCCTTTTTGAGGTAAAACGGAATGACGGGCAGCCGGTACTGTCCGTATACAACGAAGGCGTGCGTATATGGGTCCGGGACGACTGGGTCAAGGGTACCAAGGGAGGCTTTGCCGTGGGCGGTTTCAATCCGGCAAAGGGCGAAACCAACGAGTTCTTGCGGGTCACACCCGACAGTGTGCGTATATACGTGGAAAACCCCCAGGGAAAGGCCAGCAAGGGCGGATTTGCCGTGGGCGGTTTTACTCCTGCCAAAACCGATGCAGAACCCCTGATGCAGCTTACCAGGGACAATTATTTAATTGGACATCAGAGCGGTAAAAATCTTACCGCTGGTTTGAATAATATATTTATCGGTTATCAGGCCGGTTATTCAGTGAAGGAAGGCAGCGGCAACATTTTTATCGGACAAAATGCCGGAATGTCCAACAACGGATCAGGGAATATTTTCCTGGGTCCTGAAGCCGGCAGGAACGAGTCAGGTTCCAATAAACTGTATATCGACAACACCGAATCCGATCCCAACAAAACCCTCGTGTGGGGTGATTTCGAACGGAACCACCTGCGTTTCAACGCTTTTGTGGGCATTCTGAAAGAACCCGTGGACGGGATTGCCATGGATATTAACGGAAACCTCAGAATAAACGAAGAACTGATCACCGGGTCGGATATCCGTTTCAAAACCTCGGTGGAACCTCTGAACCATGCCCTCGACCGGATATCCCGCCTGCGGGGGGTAAGTTATGAATGGAACCGGGAAGCCTTCCCCGGCAAGCATTTCAGGGAGGGAAAACACATCGGACTGATTGCCCAGGAAGTGGAACAGGTAGTTCCCGAACTGGTGGAGACCGGTGCCGACGGGTATAAGGCAGTGAATTACAACAAGCTTCCCGCCCTGCTGGTGGAAGCCGTCAAGGAACAGCAGGCACAGATCGAGGCCCAGGAAGAAAGGATCAGAATACTGGAAACCATGGTGGAAAAGCTGGTGGAAGAAAGATAAGCTATGGTAATGCAGTAGGGATGCAGTGGTCATCCGGTGGGGATGAAGTAGGAATATTGAAAGGAATTAACCGAAGGGTAAATTAAATAAATCAAAATGTGTGTTCATAAAATCATGAATCCATGGCTGGAAAAGTAGCTCAACTTAAGGATCTTGAAGTATATCAGCTTTCAACGAAACTGGGAGAGGATGTATGGAATGTGGTTATACATATGGATGATTTCGCCAGGTCCACATTGGGCAAGCAATGGATCAGATCGGCTGATTCCGTTGCAGCCAATATCAGCGAAGGATTTGGAAGGTATTTTTACAAGGAGCACCGGCTGTTTCTTTTTTATGCCCGTGGCTCTCTGTCGGAAACCGAAACATGGCTTCAAAAATCATTCAAACGTGGGTATATCTCACAGGAACTTTTCAATCGTCTCTCAAAAGATATCAGGAACCTGAGAATCAAATTGAATAATTACATTCATTCCATAGGAAAACAGACAAAAATTTATTTAAAAGAACCAGATGACAACCAGATGACAACCGGATAACAACC
>DQWH01000202.1 GCA_011042635.1 Bacteroidota bacterium
GACGAATACCGGAATCATCCCGAACACTTCCGGCTCTTCGGCCCGGAAGAGTATGTGGAGTTTGTGTGTGATTTTCTCGAGCGGCTGAACCCGGCTTTTGTGGTGGAGCGGTTCGCCGGCGAGGCTCCCCCCGGTTACATTACCGGTCCGCGATGGGGCTTCCGGTACGACACCCTGGTAAGGAAGGTGGAGACCCGGTTGGAAGAAAGAGGCACCTGGCAGGGAGCTCTGTATACAGGCTGATACCCAGATATTTTTCATATGCTGATAAAACAATACATATTTTATTCATTGATTGTTATGGAAAATCATGACCAATATTCCTATCTACGTAGTTATCTACGTAGATATCTACGTAGATGTCTACGTAGATTTTGTTGCGTTGCTGTGTTGATGATGCTTCCTGCCCTGTGGAGGGCAGAGGCACAGCCTGTTCAGGTGGGCGACGAATACCTGTGCATCAGGGCGGAGGCAGGCGATCCTTTGTATACTACCTATGCCGCGGCCATGGAAAGGAGCAGGCTGTACGGCGACAAAGCCTATAAAATGGATTATGATTCTCCGTCGCAGCCCCTGCATTACTCGGGCGATCAGGCCGGCCGGTTCTATACCGTGTGGATGGTAAACAGGGTGGTGGTTGACCGGGTGGGGAAATACCACCGGCCTCCTGTGGTGACGGCGTCCTTTCCCGATATGGCCGTGATGGAGTATGAGCTGTATCCCGGGGTGGAGGTGCAGGAAGTGTTCCTGGTGTATTCCTCTTCTCTGGCCCTGGTGCAACAGCATGTGGTGAACCGGTCGAGCCGGCCGGTGACCGTCGACTGGTACCCGGTGCTGGAGCTGGGGAACGATTCCCTGGAGATTAAAGAATTCCACCGGCAGGCCAACGGATACGTGACCCATCATTTCGAAACCAGAAAGCGACTCATCTCCAACCTGTATGCCGGCGCTCCTTATCCCACCGATACACGCGACCTGTTTGCCGCGAACGTACCCCTGTATTCCTTCGGGGGGTACCGGGGCGGAATGGACGACCTGTACCGGGAGATTAAAACCGACTGGTATGCGGAGAACAGGACCGATTCGCTGAACGGAATGGAACACGGGCTGGTCGACCTGGTGGCATTGCACAGCCGCTTCGACCTGCCGCCCGGCGGGGAGAAAACCCTGAGGTATTTCCGGGGATGGCAGGACAGGCGGGAGGGTATGGAACACCTTACCGAGCAGATTGAAACCAATAAACTTTCCTCGCTGCAGCCTTATGTCGATGCGAATGTGGATCTATTCGCTTCCGTCCCACGGATCCGGTTTGGCCGGGAGGGCCACAAGCAGGTGTATCTGGGGGCCCTGAATCTGGTGCGTGGCTGCATGCTTCCTCCTGCCGGCGAAACCGGCCATAATTTTTACGTTTTCTCCCGCCAGCCCCTGTGGGGATGGGGGCACGGCCACCAGGTACTGCACGAATCGCTCAGCATGCTGGCCTATGTGTACCTGGATGCGCAATCTGCCCAGGAAAGCCAGCGGGTGTACATCGAGCAGCAGGGAGAAGACGGTTTGATAGCCTACCGGCATGGCCCCAGGGGCATGCAGGATTATCCGCACAGGGGGATGCCCACTACTTCGGCGCCTTTTTTCAATTGGATCAACCTGGAAATTTTCCGTGTGAGCGGCGACAGGGATTTTCTGGCAGAAGCCTATGATGCCGGAACGAAATATATCGGGTGGCTGTATAAAAACCGCGATGCCGACGGGGACGGTACTTTCGAATGGGGGCCCTACGGCCTTATTGAAAATGTGCGTGACTGGTACAATGTGATCTTTCAGGTATCGGAAGAACGGCACCTGGATATCGACAAGGAAGATATTTCCGATGAGCTGGAATGCCTGGACCTTTCGCTCATGATTGTGCGGGAGCTGAGATCGCTGGAAGCCATGGCCCGGGAACTGGGGAAGGAAGAGGAAGCTTCAGGCTGGAAAGAAAAGGCGGAGGAACTGGCCCGCCTGATCAATGAAAGGATGTGGGATGAAGAAACCGGTTTTTACTACCATGTAGACCGGGACGATCATACATTTATGTTCATGGACAGAGACCTGAGGCGCCAGGAGATCATCGGGTTTTTGCCACTGTGGGCCGGAGTGGCTCCGGAGAAACGGGTGGAGCCCCTCATCAGGACGCTGACCGATCCCTCGAAATTCTGGAGGCGGTTCGGGGTGCCCACCCTGGCAGCCGATGATGCCTGGTACAGCCCCGACGTGGATTATTGCTGCAAATGGAACGGTCCGGTATGGATGCTGTGGGATTACATGGTTTTCGACGGGCTGATGCAGTATGGCTATCACGACCTGGCCATGGAACTGGGGAACAAAATGCTGGATGCCGTGATGGTGCAGCTGAGAAAAAACCATAATTTCTGGGAATCATATAGTCCCGACTATACCGTACTTGACTGTCCTTCCAATTATATCTGGGATGCCATCATGGCCAAACTGCTGATCCGGATGTATACGGCAGGGACTGTCAGTGACCGGCAGGAAAAGTAAATGGCGGAGTCTCTTGCCTCCGCCATTTACTAGCCTAACCTAATCTAACCTAACGTAACTTAACCAAAAAACTGAAACTAATCTATTTTTTGTCGTATACCAGGGTCACTTTCATTTCACCCCTGGGGGTGGATGACGTGCTGGTAATGGTTAGGCTTTTTCCTCCTTCTGTAAGGGTCCATACCTCGGTGGTTTTCATTTCCATGGCCTGTCCGCTCCTTTCCATGGTGCGTGTCGTGGTGATGGTCAGGGATTTTCCGTCATTCGACCAGCTTGCCACGGCTTTGGTAGTACCCCGGAACGCTTCCCGGGTTGTTTCTTTGCCGTCCAGGCTGTATGTATTGGTAAATGTCCTTTCCTGATCGTTTCTGCCCCTCATGATCCTGTCAACCTTCATTTCGTTTCCCTTCTGGGTAACGGTAAGGGTGGGGGTGCCCATTCTGAATCTTCCTTCTTGCGCTTTGCTTTTCGATTTATTCAGAGTCCAGGTTCCCGAAAAATCGGTTTTTCCCTGAGCTGAAATGTTCCGCGGAAGCATGAACAAACCGGTTAGAAGAACCAGGATGATTATCCCTGTTCCGCTGATTTTGCTGAGTGTGGTGTTTTTTTGCATGGCTCTTGTGTTTTTGGTAACCCATATTTATTACTTAGACCATTCAATCGGGCAAAATATTTCCCAAAACATAAAAATATTCCCGATTAATTGTTATTTTTTATTTCTTATTGTGAAATCACTCATCCAAACAAAAAAACGTATTATGAAAACATTTTTCAGGAATGTATTTCCTCTGTTTTGCCTGGTTTTCCTGTATCTGGTCCCTGCGGGATCATACGGGATTGATATCAGGGATACGAAAATGCTGACCCAGCCGGCTATCGGAACAGGCTACATAGCCTTTGTGTATGCAGGCGACCTTTGGCTTACCGATTTAGCGGGAAATCATGTAAAACGTCTTACCTCGGATGAAGGCGTGGAATCGAACCCGTTCTTTTCTCCCGACGGGAAAACCATTGCCTTTAGTGCCCAGTATGACGGGAATACCGATGTATATATAATACCGGTAACGGGGGGTATCCCCGTTCGCCTGACCTGGCATCCGGGAGCCGATGTGGTACGGGGTTTTACGCCCGACGGCCGGTCGGTGCTTTTTACCTCGTCGAGGGATGATTATTCCGGCCGTTACACCCGGTTTTATACGGTTCCGGTTGACGGAGGCCATCCCCGGGCGCTGGCGATACCCAACGGATCGAAGGCCTGCTATTCGCCCGACGGCACACAGATGGCTTATGTTCCCGTAAGGGAAGTGTTCCATCAGTGGAAACA
>DQWH01000004.1 GCA_011042635.1 Bacteroidota bacterium
CACTGCGTGTAATTGTTAACCATCTGAGACAAACCTACTGCAGGCCGATCGGGACTGAGCATCTTTTTATCCGGAATCCGCTGGTGGCCGAATGGCTGCAAACCCGGCCGGCCCCGTCTGTCGGCGGGGGAGCATTTTATCCACCGGGAATTTGTTTGTCAGAAAAGGTTTCCCCTGGAAGGAGCCGAATCGCTCATCTCCGCCATGGATGCGGTGATTGAAAGAGGGCCGCAACTGGTAGCCGAAGAATTTATTCCGGGGATGCATAATATCGCGGAACGCCCCGTGGCCGTGCAGGGACGGGTTGAAATCAGGCCCGTCATGTACCTGGCCCTGTCTTATGACCACAGGCTCATCGACGGAAAAGAATCGTTATCGTCTTGATAAAAGTCAAAGAATTTATAGAGAATCCGCTTGAATTGCTTTTCGGCGAAAAAGGAGCCAACCGGGCGCTTCCCGACCTCTGAACCACCGGGCAGGGTAACAAAAACCGGTCCGCTTCCCTGCAAAATCACAGCAGATGTTTATATTTACAAGAAAATTGGTTTCAAATATGAAAAAAGGCAGTATTTACTTATTCCTCCTTATCCTGATCATGGGAAAAATAACCTCTGTCAACGCACAGGACCGGATCACCGGCAAATCGTTCGCCACCCGCTCTGAAGTCATTGCCCGGCATGGAATGGCTGCCACCAGTCATCCCCTGGCCACACAGATCGCCCTAGACATTCTCAAAAAAGGTGGAAATGCCGTGGATGCAGCCATAGCGGCCAATGCCGCCCTGGGTTTGATGGAGCCCACCGGCAACGGGATCGGAGGCGACCTGTTTGCCATCGTATGGGATGCAGAAACTCAGCAATTGTACGGTTTGAATGCCAGCGGCCGTTCACCCGGATCACTCACCCTGGAATACTTCAAAGAGCAGGGGTACGAATACATTCCCTCCCACGGTCCCCTGCCGGTATCCGTGCCGGGTTGCGTAGACGGCTGGTTCGAACTGCATGAACGTTTCGGGACCCTGCCCATGACCGATATCCTGCAGCCCACCATCGATTATGCGCGCAACGGATTTCCCGTTACCGAACTGATTGCCTATTACTGGCAGTCGGCCCGTTCACTGGCAGCCAGATATCCCAACGTAGCCGAAACCTATATGCCCGAAGGACATCCTCCGGCCAAAGGCGAGATATTCAAAAACCCCTTCCTTGCCAGTACCCTGGAGAAAATTGCCCGGGGAGGCCGTGATGTGTTCTACCGCGGAGAAATTGCCCGGGTGATCGACCGTTTTATGAAAGAGCAGGGAGGATTCCTGTCATATGAAGACATGGCGGCACACCGCTCGGAATGGGTGGAACCGGTTTCCACCAATTACCGGGGTTATGATGTATGGGAGCTTCCCCCAAACGGACAGGGCATCGCCGCCCTGCAAATGCTCAACATCATGGAGGCTTACAATATTGCCGGCATGGGATTCGGCAGTGCCGAATACATTCACCTGTTCGTGGAAGCCAAGAAACTGGCTTTTGAGGACCGGGCCAGGTATTATGCCGATCCCGATTTCAATAAAATTCCCGTTGAATACCTTATTTCGAAAGAATATGCCATGGAAAGAAGGAAGCTGATCCATCCCGACCGGGCTGGCCGCCGTTACGATGCCGGCAAGCTGAACCAGGGAGAGACAATTTATCTCACCGTGGCGGATGAAAAGGGGAATATGGTATCCCTGATCCAGAGCAATTACCGCGGCCTGGGATCGGGCATGGTACCCCCGGGACTGGGGTTCATGCTGCAGGACCGGGGCGAATTGTTCACCCTGCAGGAAGGGCATTTCAACACCTACGCTCCGAACAAAAGGCCCTTCCATACCATCATTCCCGCCTTCATAACAAAAGACGGAAAGCCCTGGGTTAGCTTCGGAGTCATGGGAGGGTCTATGCAGCCGCAGGGGCATGTGCAAATCGTAGTGAACCTGATTGATTTCGGTATGAACCTGCAGGAAGCCGGCGATGCTCCCAGGATCCGGCATGGCGGATCATCGCAACCCACCGGACAGATCATGACCGACGGAGGCGTAGTGTATCTGGAATCAGGCTTCGATTACGAAGTGATCAGAGCCCTGATGCGCAAAGGACATAAGATCCAGTTCGATAACGGAGGCTTCGGTGGATACCAGGCCATTATGCGCGACGAAAAGAACGGGGTGTATTACGGTGCCTCGGAATCAAGAAAAGACGGACAGGCAGCAGGATACTGATGATGGATTTTCTGGAACTCGTAAGAAAAAGACAAAGCGACCGGAAATACCTCGACAGGCCGGTTGAAAAGGATATTCTCAACCGGTGTATCGAAGCAGCCCGCCTGGCCCCTTCGGCCTGTAACGCCCAGCCCTGGAAGTTCATTGTGGTAGATAACCCCGAACTGAAGAACCGGCTGGCCGATGCCACCTCCAGCCGTGTACTTCCCCTGAACCATTTTACCAAACAAGCACCGGTACATGTTGTGATAGTGCGTGAGCCCGCCAATATAACGTCCCGCCTGGGCACAGCCATCAAAGACCGGGAATTCCCGCTGATCGATATCGGGATTGCCGCCGCACATTTTTGCCTGCAGGCCACATCGGAAGGACTGGGAACCTGCATACTGGGATGGTTCAATGAGAAAAAAGTGAGGGAATTACTGAAGATACCGCAGGGAAAACGACCGGAACTGATCATTACGCTGGGATATCCGTCGGGACCGTCCCGCAAGAAAAGACGGAAGCCTCATGAGAAAATTGTTTCCTTCAATCAATACACCGAATCATAAACCGGCTTTCAAACAGTCTCGAACCTGGTCGGGGAAGAAGCTCATTGAATCCCTGAAGAAGTTCCTCAGCCAGGGCATTACCCCGGAACAACTGGCGTTGACTGTAGTTCTGGGAACCGCCCTGGGAATTATCCCGGTACTGGGTGTGACCACCGTGCTGTGCGCCGCTGCAGCGCTGTATTTCCGACTGAACATGATCGCCATCCAGCTCATCAACTGGTTTGTGTATCCCCTGCAGCTCATCCTGTATATTCCCTTTATCAAGCTGGGAGAACTGATTTTTTACGGTGAAACCGTGTTCCCCTTTTCTCCCGCCGATATGATCACCATGATCAGGGGGGACTGGTGGAGAACCGTTATACAGTTCTGGCTCTCGAACCTGATGGGCGTATTTGCCTGGCTGCTGGTTATGATCCCGGTATCCGTTTTGCTGTATTACCTTTCGCTCGGGGTTTTTATGCGTTTTTCCGCCAGGAACGGAAAAGTCACAACCGGGGAAAACTGATACCCGCCTGACGGAAAATACGGATCAGTTCTTTTCTTTCCTTTTCCCAGCACAATGTTTTTGCTGCATTCACTAAAGATTTTTTCCAATGTTCTCTTTTACCCCGGTCGTGCAGCATGGAACGGATCTGATCCGCCATCTGTTCCGGATCATACGAACGAAGCAACTCACCGATCTCATATTTTTCCACTATGCTTCTGACTTCGGGCAGAGGAGAAGCCAGTACGGGAATTCCTGCCTGGATATAATCGAACAGTTTATTGGGAAGGCTGTACCGCTGGTTCAGGCCGGTATCCTTATCCAGGCTGAGGCCCAGGTCGGAAACGGAAGTATACTGCATCATTCGTGCATAAGGCATTTTGTCGGTAAACAGAACCCGTCGTTCCAGACCCATCTCCGCACACATTTCCTTCAAACGGGGCAACAC
>DQWH01000067.1 GCA_011042635.1 Bacteroidota bacterium
ACCGTATGGGAGTGGGAGTAGAGGCCGGTGAGAATGGATGCCCGGCTGGGTGAACTCAGCGAAGTGGTGACAAAGGCATTGCACAGGCGTGCCCCGTTAAGGGCCAGACGGTCCATGTTTGGGGTTTCCAGCCACGGGACTTTTCCGGTAAATCCCATGAAATCATACCGATGATCGTCGCTCAGGATGAAAATGATGTTTCGTTTTTCATTGTCTCCGGGTTCATGTGCCGGGACATGCTGTTCCCTGTTTCCGGTACATGAAACGGTGGCCCACAGGGAAGCGCCGGTGATCAGCCAACAGTTTTTCATGATGTGGATGATGGTATGTATGAGTATAATGCTGTTGTTTTAGTCCAGTATTCCCGGGTAGGAGAATCCCAGGTTTTTCAATCCCTGCCTGATTTCCGGTGCTGCCATAAACAGGTTCCATAACAGGCCGGTCCGGTAATTTTCTATCATCACCACAATGGGTCCCTGGTCGATGGCGATGTATGAATCGGCAAACCAGCGGGAAGAAAGGCTGAAAGCATCGTGAAATCCGTAATCGCCCCAGAGCTTGTCGCCCAGTATGTAGTAGAAGAAATGCAGGGCGTTCATACTTTCTTCCGGTGTGTAGGGAATGGATGAAAGAGCGGCCGTGGGTGCTATTACGCCCAGGTCGTTGTTCGGGGAACTGGCGCTGTAACCGCCGGGAACATCACTGGCGGTGAGTCCCCAGCAATCGGGGCCGTAACCGATATAATTCTTCGGGTTGTGCTTGCAATATTCGTAATTGATCTTTGTATGGGCCACATTCTGTGTCCAGTAGTGAGCCCAGGTATCGCTCAGGTCGCGGGGATCGAGCCCCAGAAAGGAATAATGGGCGAAAAACAGCGGGCCTCCCCGGTCTATTCCCAGAGGCAGGGTGATATCGTAAAACGTTTTGCCGTTGACCATGGGATAGGCTCCGTTCCTGGCCCAGCCGTTGTCGTATACCTCTTTGGGAATGGGATAGGTGGGGGATGAGGCGGCCAGGACATATATGATGAGGGCCTCGTTCCACCCCGAGATGGTCATGTTCATATCCCAGCCATAGTTTGGCGACCAGTGCCAGTACAGGACGTTTTCATTGTTTTTCCTGTACCACGACCATTCCACGTTTTCCCAGAGCCTGGTAATGGAATCGCACAGGGCCTGCTCCGGTCCGGTCCCGTTCCTGAAATATTCCCTCACGGTAAGCAATCCCTGCATTAGAAAAGCCGTTTCCACCAGGTCGCCCCCATTGTCTTTGGTACTGAAAGGAATGACCTTGCCGGTGGATCCGTTCATCCAGTGAGGGAAAGCTCCGTGGAAGGTGTCGGTTTCCGGATTGATGAGGAAGTTGACAATGCGGGAGAACCGTTCCAGCCCCTGCTCACGGGTAATGAATCCTCTTTCGATGCCAGCCAGGATAGCCATCAGTCCGAAACCGCTGCCACCCGAAGTCACCACATCGCCCGAACCAAGCCGTTCCCTGGCCAGCCCCGACACGGGGTGGGCATAATCCCAGAAATATCGAAAAGTGCGGTACTGTACCAGTGTGAGCAGGGAATCGTTGCTGATGGCCGGGAATTTGGATGTGGTGTCGAGGCGGGTATGAAATGTATAATAGTGAGGGGTTTTCAGTGTTCCCCCCAGATTTTTCCCCACGTCAAAAACCAGGCGGTAGGTAGAATAGGGGGCAAGAGGGGTTTTGGGATAAATTAAGAGTGCGGTGGCATTTTCTTCGAACCGCCAGGTATAGAATGTGTCCAGTGCTCCGGTGAAGAAAATTTTCTTCCTGTTCAACTGCATGGTATCCACGCGCGACCGGAACATCACCCTGATCTCCACATCCAGGTAATCTACCTGGCTGATCGATTCCTGGTTGGGTACATGTGTGCCGTTAATGAAGACTGAATCAATGAATATTTCTCCGATGTTCAGGTCGGGTTCCTCATCCTTGCGGCAGGAACACAGGGCAAGAATGCAGACGAATATCAGGGATAAATTTTTCATATTATTTATGATAAAGATAAAAAAAGGTGACGAGCCGGTATAATCGGGACCGTCACCTTGATAATTCAACCGGATATGTTCATTTGTACCGGCAGTGTGCTGTTAAAAGTCCATCTGGGAAACCTCTGCATCGTAGAGATCCTTGATCTCGCCGGCAGTAAGTGCCCTGTCGTATACACGGAGCTCATCGAGATTTCCGAGGAACCAGCCCATCCAGGTATCCTCTGCGGTGCCTTCCGATTTGGGCCGCCAGGCTCCGATATTGATCACATCGGCGTTTGCAAATGCCAGCGGTCCCAGGGGATCTCCGTCGGGTCCGTCTTTTCTGTCTTCCACGTCCTCGTTTGTTTCTATCTTGACGCCGTCTTTGTAGATGGTATACTTCGATGTTACCTCATCGTACTGGATCACCAGGTGCATCCACATATTGATCTGGAAGGCGGGATTAGAGTAGCTTATATGCTGGCCCGACCATTCCACTCCTGTTTTCAGGAAGAAGGCCTTGATCTGCAGGGAGTCGGCCAAGGCATCCAGTCGGTTCAGCGACAGTTTGAGGTTACCCCAGAAAAGGTCATCCGATTTCCCGATCTCGAAAATGGTGGGTTCGGGATCGCCCGTAACCAGGGGTGACCGGAACCACATGGCAACAGCGAACGAGGTAAGCGATTTCATCGGGCTGTTTGCCGGCAGATCATACAGCAGGTGGGCCTCATCGGCTCCCTGGTATGCCTGTCCGCGGCGGCCGGTGACGTAAGATACATTATTGCTCACTCTGGGTGTAAGGTCGGCGATTTCTTCAGTGGCATCTCCGTCAAAGGGGAAATAAGCCACCAGATTATCAGCGGCAATGGTGCCGGGGTCAACTTTTCCGTTTCCGTTGTCATCATCATCATCTTTTGAGCAGGATGACAACATCAGTCCCGAAATGAGCAGAATGCTCATCAGGGATGTTCCTAACATGATTAATCTTTTCATAACATAAAGGGTTTGGTTAAACATTAAAAGGATTCTTAATCAATTATATCCATTATTTTGTGTAAGGTTTGGATTCAGCTGCATCTGGGCGGCCGGAATGGGATACACCTCGTGCTTTCCGGTGATAAAGCCTTTGCTTCCCAGAGCGGCTTCAGCCTGACCGGTTCTGATCAGGTCAAAGTACCGGTCTTCTTCCAGCGCCAGTTCTGCCCGTCGTTCGTCGAGTATTTGCTGAAGAGTAACCCCTGACAGGGGCAAGAGGCCCGCCCGTTCCCTTACCTGGTTCACAGCGGCATCTGCATCCAGCCCGCAGGTGATGGGTACCGTGGCACCTCTGACCAGGGCTTCGGCAAACATGAGCAATACATCGGAGTAGCGCAGGACCCTTACGTTGTGGTCGAATCCGTAGCCGTTGAAGTTCCAGTTATTGTAATAAGAAGGGGTGTAAACCTTCCCGTTGTACACCGGATTGGTGCAGGACACCTTGATACTGTCGCCTTCCGGGGTAACGGTACCGCGGTAAAGGAGGGTGGTGGCCGGACGTACGACTTCCCCGCGTGCATCGAAGAAATCGATCAGGTCCTGGCTCGGGGTGCAGAATCCCCAGCCCTGCACGTTGCTGGGCGAATTCCCCCGGGGTCCCTGCACGTAGGCATATTCAATATAGG
>DQWH01000130.1 GCA_011042635.1 Bacteroidota bacterium
ATGACCCTTCCCCTGGCCGGTCATCCTTGCGGTATAGGCCGTGACAGGTCGCAGATGGAGAGTGAGAAGGACCTGATCGAATCGGCTTACCGATTTCTGCTGGCCGACCTGATGCCCTTCGGCAGGCGGGCGGTGATCAGGCTTGAACATGGCAGGGATAACCTCTCCACGGAACATTACGAAGCGGTTACCTACTGGTATGGTTCGCCTTTTCCTGTCCTGGTGAAAACCGATGAGATCGATATCGGCGATCCGGAAAGTGAAAAACAGCATGCTTACCATTCTCCTGCTGCCTCTCCCGTGGAATCGGTGCTTTCCAGGTTTGAATGGGGGATCGATGTGTTCCCGGACAGGAAGATCGAGGATATCCCGGATTACCCGGAAATGATCGGCAAAGAGGTCTACCCTGCCCACAGGGAAGACGGACGTTTTACACGCGGGATTTCAGAATTCACGGTGAAAATTGACCCGGAAAACAGGGGGGTGATGCTCCGCAGGACACTGGATTACAGCTTCCCGAATCAGACTGCCGAAGTTTATGTTTCGGATGCTTCCGCTGAACAGGGGGAAGGAGACACTGAATGGGAATATGCCGGGATATGGTACCTGGCCGGAGGGAATATTTATCTCTATTCCAATCCCAAAGGCGAACTGGATCCGCAAGAGCTCAATATCCAGATCTCGAACAGGAGGTTCAGAGATGATGAGTTTCTTGTCCCGGCAGACCTCACTGAAAAAAAGTCCGCACTCAGAATCAGGCTCAGGTTCATTCCCGATAATACGGAACTCTATCCCCGCATGCCCTATCCGAAGGAAAGCGCCTGGAGTGAACTGGGATACCAGGTATATTGCTACATGCTGCCTCCTGGCGACGTTCCACTGAAATAAAATTGAATGACAAAATTCATCTCTAAACTGGCTCTGGCTGTCATTGCACTCTTCCTGCTATTTAATATTTTTTCATGCAGAGGAAACGAGCCAATCATGTATGTGTCTGTGATCAGCGGAGAGTGGTGGTCGGTGGCCAATAATCCTGATCCGGGTCCGCTTACGGGCGACAGGCAGCAGACGGTGGATTTCGCCGTCTGGCAGGCTGCCGACGGGAACTGGCAGCTGTGGTCGTGTATCAGGGGAACCCGATGCGTGGGTAGGAACCGTCTGTTCTATGGCTGGGAAGGCAGTTCGCTGACCGGTGCCAACTGGAAACCGCTTGGGATTGTCATGACTGCAGACACCCCGCTCGGCGAAACGGAAGGAGGCCTCCAGGCCCCTTATGTGTTCAGATGGAAAGGAAAATACCGCATAATCTACGGCGGATTCTCAAAAATCTGCCTGGCAGAAAGCATCCACGGGAAGAACTTTACCCGCGCTCTGAACGAAGAAGGAAGCTCTGAGCTTTTCTCAGGGTCATATCTGAATACACGCGATCCTATGGTGATCAGGCTGAATAGAAAATTCTATGGCTACTATACCGGTTATACCTGCCCCGACGGCACCCTGGAGGAGAACGGGCAGGTGGTGAAAAAGACCTTTGTGAGTGGGGTATTCTGCCGTACGTCTGATGATCTCCTATACCGGAGCGATGCAGTTATGGTATCGGCTGGTGTAGAGGCGGGCGACCGGCCCGGAAGCTCGGTGTGTCCATTTGTTGTTGAGAAGGAGGACTGGTGTTACCTTTTCAGGAACCAGTATTACGGTGAAAACAACCTGAATATCCATTATGCCTCAAAAAATCCTTTTGATTTCGGGGTGGGTTATGATGAATACAACATAGGAACTTTGCCCGTTGCAATGCCTGAAATTGTTGCCTGTAAAGGCAGGGATTACATCTTTATCCTGAACCCTGGACCGGATGAGAAAAGAATGACTTCAATGCACTAACCTGTAAAAGAACATTAACCATACAGATGAACCTATGAAAAACGCTTACCTGGGCCTTGGAGGCCTGCTGCTGGGTGCCTGCGTGGCTACACCCGAAAAAGAATTGCCGAATATTGTTATTATTGTTGCCGATGACCTGGGATGGGGAGACGTGGGCTTTCACAACAGTGATATTCCGACTCCCAACATTGACCGGCTGGCCGATGAGGGCATCGTACTGAACCGGTTTTATGTCGCTCCCATGTGTTCTCCCACCCGGGCAGGGATGATGACCGGGCGGTATCCCGACAGGTACGGATTGCGACATGTTGTCAACCGCCCCTGGTTCGACTACGGGCTGGATACCGCAGAAACCACACTGCCAGAAGTGCTGGCAGAGGCAGGATACATGCATAGGGGGATTGTCGGGAAATGGCACCTGGGTCATTCCCGGCTGGAATACCACCCTCTGCAGAGGGGATTTACCGACTTTTACGGTCATCTGAATGGGGCCATCGATTATTTTGATCACACCCGGGAGGGGCAACTTGACTGGCACGAAGGATATGAAACATCTTACGACGAAGGTTACTCCACCGATCTGATTACCAGAGAGGCAGTGGAGTTTATACGGGAAAAATGGGGGAATAACCCATTTTTTCTTTACGTGGCTTACAATGCCCCGCACTCACCCCTGCAGGCGCAGGAGGAGTACCTAAAGCTTGTAGGTTACGATGAAACCCAGCCGCCTTTCCAGGGAGGTAGGGGAAAAGGGAACACCATCCGTCAGACCTTTTCCGCCATGGTGGCAAACATGGATAAAGGAATTGGGGATATTCTTGCCACAATTGATGAAGTAGGTATTACAGAGAATACCCTGGTTCTTTTCTTTAGCGACAACGGGGGAGCCCGTAACCTGGGGGCTTCAAACGGTGATCTGCGGGGAGGAAAGCTGACCGAATGGGAGGGAGGCGTACGGGTCCCTGCCGTAATTAAATGGCCGGGAGGCTTTGCCGGCGGAAGGATCACCGATCAGGTAACCGGATTTGTGGATGTTTTGCCCACCCTGTGTGACCTGCTGGGACTGGAAGGAATTCCCGGAAGGCCTGTGGACGGTATCAGCATATTACCCGTACTGAAGAGTGAAACGGAAGAAATCGACCGCAATTTCTACTTGGGTTGCGGGGCTATTGTGAACAGCGACTGGAAACTTATCAGAAAGGAAGCCATCAGAGGTCTTTCAAGAATGCGGATCAACGAGGACATGCTCTTCGCCATCGGTACCGATCCCAATGAGATCACCAATGTGAGGGACCAGTATCCGGACGTTTACCGGGAATTGCTGGAAACTCTCTCTGTTTACGACGGTATAGTCCCTACCATGACACCCCCACCGGACATAAAACCACCTGATTTTGTCCCTCCGAAAGAATGGAAAATTGAAAAAAACTGAAAAATAATATGCCCATATCCTCGTTTTATACCCTTCAAAGAAAGAAAGACTGACTTTTTACAGATCAGGTGGGGACCTTAAATAGGGTTTGCTGAAAAAGTCAGCAAACCCTATTTCAAACAGCATTTGAGTTGTGCAACTATTTGTCTGTAAAATTATCAGGCCACAGTTATTGTTTTGTTTTTTGAGCCTTGCTGCAAACTTCGTAATATATTAGTACATTATTTATTCTC
>DQWH01000038.1 GCA_011042635.1 Bacteroidota bacterium
GAAGCACTTTCCCGGGCTCTGGCAGCCCCCGTCATCACCACCTTCCGCAAATAGGCATCGTCAGCTTTTATCTCCCTGATCCTTTCCCTGATGGGATCCGTCAGCCGGATCATGTCCTCAGCCAACTGCTTTTTCATATCCCCGTACCGGATAGTGCACCGGTTGTATTGTTCCTCAAAATAATCCAGCGTTTCTTTTTCCGAAACCACCTGCATCAGGGTAAACAAATTCTGAACAGGCTCGCTTTTCGTCTGCCCCGGACGTTCCGGCCCGCTGTCGGTAACCGCCCGCATCACCTTCTTTCTGATCTCTTCGGGCTCATCGCAAAGAAAAATCCCGTTCCCTTCCGATTTCCCCATCTTTCCCGAACCGTCCAGGCCGGGTATCCTGATCAGGGCCTCTCCAAAATTATAGGGTTCAGGCTGGGGAAAATAATCTACTTTGTAAAGGTTGTTGAAACGGCGGGCAAAACGGCGGGTCATTTCCAGATGCTGCTCCTGATCTTTCCCCACCGGCACCTTGTTGGCCCGGTGAATGATGATATCGGCAGCCATCAACACCGGATAGGTCAGCAGACCCGCATTGACATTCTCAGGCTGTTTCCTGACTTTTTCCTTGAAAGAAGCCGTACGCTCCAATTCACCCACATAGGCGTTCATGTTCAATAACAAATACAGTTCCGGCACCTCGGGCACATCACTTTGCAGGAAAACCGTGGCTTTCTCCGGATCAATACCGCAGGCCAGGTATTCCGAAAGCACCTGTTTCACACTTCCATGCAGATCCGACGGGGTGGGATGGGTGGTCAGAGAATGATAATCGGCAATGAAAAAATAACAATGATGCTCGTGCTGCATCCTGACAAAATTTCTGATCGCCCCGAAATAGTTGCCCAGGTGCAGGTTCCCGGTGGAACGGATTCCGCTCACAACAATATCCATGCTTCAGTCGTTGATTCTGTGTCAATCCAGTGCAAAGCTATAAAATGTTGGGGAAAAAATAGTACTTTTATGCCCTGAAGCCCTTGCAGGAACCACTGAAAAGAGGAATTCTCCCGTTGAAAGGCTGTTGGTTTCCGTTAAATACCTGAAAATGACTTCCACCCGACAACAAAAAGTATCCAGGCTATTGCAGAAGGAACTCGGACCCATTTTTCAGCAAATGGCCCCCGAGTTCGAAGGGAACATGATTACTGTCACCGTGGTGAGAATCAGCCCCGATCTTTCGGTGGCAAAGGTATATCTCAGTATCTTCCCGGGAAAAAACAAAGAGGTGGTCCTGGAAAAGATCCGGGAAAAAACTCCGGCCATCAGGGGTTTGCTGGGAAATAGCATCAGGAACCAGGTAAGGATCATTCCGGCCCTGTATTTTTACCTGGACGATTCCCTTGATTATATTGACAATATCGACCGGCTGCTGAAATCCTGATCCATTTCATGCAATACGAACCGCTGAAAAATACCCTGGGAAAACTCGTCGGCCGGAAACCCCGGATGAGAATATGGCTGTACCGGTTGCTCAACTTACACCTGCTGCGTACCTGGCATGTTAAAAAATATCTGAAATCATGGCATAAAAACCGCCGGAACGGCGCAGTAATTCTGGATGCAGGATCGGGGTTCGGCCAGTATACCTATTTCCTGGCCAGGTTATCAGCTACGTACCGGGTAGAAGCCGTGGATATCAACGGGGAACAGGTGAACAACTGCCGCCGTTTTATTGGCCATACCCCGCTCAAACACAGGGTAACTTTCAGGAAAGCCGACCTTACCGGATTTATGGAACCTGAAAAATACGACCTGATCCTTTCCGTGGATGTGATGGAACATATTGCCGACGATGTAACCGTTTTTTCCAATTTTTACCGCTCCCTGCGCCCGGGAGGGATGCTCCTGGTTTCCACCCCTTCCGACCGGGGAGGCTCGGATGTCCATGAAGAAGGGGAGCATTCGTTTATTGATGAACATGTCCGTGATGGTTACTCCGTGGCAGAAATTACCGGGAAACTGACCCGTGCCGGGTTCGGCCGGGTGGAAACCGGATACACCTATGGAACCCCGGGCAATATCTCATGGAAACTGGGGATGAAATTCCCGCTTACCCTGATCGGCTGCCACCGTTTCTTCCTTTTCCTACTTCCTTTTTATTATTTATTAACATATCCATTTATATTGATACTGAATGCTTTAGATGTACATATTAACCATTCCCACGGTACGGGACTCATCGTGCGTGCCTGGAAATAATGCTACTTTTGTAAAAATTTCTTTTGTTTTAACCGAAAAAGGCCTCTGTGGTTTAATTGACAGAACGTTCTCATCACACCGATGCGGAAAAGTGCGGGTTAAAGTCCCTGCCAGAGGCCTTTTTCATTTTTTTTTCTGGGTAGCGGTTTTTTTAATCATTTTATCCCCAAACCCTTGAATCTGCCCTTTTTCATAGCCAGGCGATATCTGTTTGCAAAAAAGTCACGGAATGTGATCAATATCATTTCCGGAATCTCCCTGGTGGGGGTTACGGTGGGTACCATGGCCCTCATTGTGGTCCTGTCGGTATTCAATGGATTCGACAACCTGGTCAGGTCTCTGTTCAATGCTTTCGACCCGGATATCCGCATTACGCTTACGGAAGGAAAAACTTTTCCGGCCGACGATCCCCGCCTGGAAAAGATCAGGGAACATCCGGGAGTACTGTATGCCGCCGATGTGCTGGAAGAAAATGCCCTGCTAAAATACGGGGAAAAACAGTACATCGCCACTGTGAAGGGAGTAAGCGATGAATTCTTGAAAATGAGCGGCATCGACTCTATGATCATCGACGGGAAATTCATCCTGTGGGACCGGAACATGCCCTGTGCGGTCATCGGTCAGGGAATCGGTATCTATCTGTCGGTAGGGCTGAATTTTATCACACCCATTCAGGTATACGTGCCCCGGCGCACGGGAAACATATCCCTGAACCCGGAGCAGGCATTCAACAGGAATTATATTTTCCCCTCGGGAATCTTTGCCATCCAGCAGGATTTTGACTCAAGGTACATCATTGTTCCCATCGAATTTATACGGAACCTGCTGGAATACGAAAACGAGATCACCTCCCTGGAACTGAAGCTCAATCCTGCGTTCAGTGAAACCGCGGTACAGAATGAACTGGCCGCCCTGGCCGGAGAAAAATACAAAGTGCAGAACCGGTTCCAGCAGCAGGAACTGCTTTACCGGATCATGCGCTCGGAAAAATGGGCCATTTTTATGATCCTGGCCTTTATCCTGCTGGTCGCCTCCTTCAATATCATCGGCTCCCTTACCATGCTGATACTCGACAAGAAAAAGGATATTGCCATTCTGCAAAGCCTGGGAACCGAAATGAGCCGGATCAGAAAAATTTTCTTTATCGAAGGATGGCTTATTTCCGCCGGGGGGGCCACCGTCGGACTGATCCTTGGCGGGATCATCTGCTGGATCCAGCAAACCTTCGGATTAATCCGCCTGAAAGGCAGCGGATCCTTTGTGGTTGACACATATCCGGTGGATATGCTCTGGACCGA
>DQWH01000179.1 GCA_011042635.1 Bacteroidota bacterium
GTTCTTTTTTCCCGGTAGCTGCCTTTCCGGTTTTTTTCTCTTCAGTGGTGCCAGCTGATTTTTTAGCAGTTGCCGGTGTGACTGCTTTTTCGGCTGCTTCTTTCTTTTCGGCTTTTGGGGTTTCTTTCGGAGCTTTTTCAGTTTTGGCTTCCCTCACCGCCTTCTTTTCCTCCTTTTCTTTCTTTACATAGTCCTTTTCCACGATATTTTCAATCAGCAATTCGGTATAGGACTGCCGGTGACCTTTTTTTACTTTATATCCCTTTCTCCGTTTTTTCTTGAAAACGATGACCTTGTCACCCTTGGGGTGTGAAAGGATTTTTCCGGCTACCATAGCTCCTTCAATGACAGGCTCTCCCACAATGATCTGTTTGTCGTTGTCAATCAACAGGACTTTTTCGAATTCCACCTGATCGCCTTCGTTCCCTTCCAGCCTGTGAACAAAGATCTTTTTGTCTTTTTCCACCTTGAACTGCTGGCCGGCTATCTCAACAATTGCATACATTCTGTGCTTATTAACAGGGTTTGAAACTTTCGGACTGCAAAAATATAAAAGTTTAACAGATTAACAAAGCATTTATTACTTATAATATACCATCCTGTACCTGACATGAAGGGGATTATGGATATTCCCAATCGTTCTGAGTGCCGGGTTAGACCTGTCTGAATCTTGTAAAGAATCTTATGGATTCACACTCTTTAAAGAATGAAGATTATATTATATTTGTAAGCAGGTAGAGAATGCATAATAACCTTTTCGGGTTTCATGAAGAAAATCAAACTGAACGTTTTAGGGATTTCCTACAGTCAGACGCAGTCCGGTGCTTATGCCCTGGTACTGAATGAAGAGGATGGGAACCGCCGGATTCCAATAATTATTGGTGGATTTGAAGCGCAGGCTATTGCCATTCAGCTGGAAGGGCTTACCCCTCCCCGGCCGCTGACTCATGACCTTTTTCTGAATTTTGCCACTGCCTTCAGAATTCATTTGCTGGAAGTGACCATTTACCGCCTGGAAGAGGGGATCTTTTATTCGAAGCTGGTGTGTGAAGACGGAGAGAAGGAGGTGACCATTGATGCCCGTACATCCGATGCCATTGCCCTGGCGCTCCGTTTCAAATGCCCGATTTATACCACGGAAGAAATAATGGAACAGTCTGGGATAGTGATGAATGTGGAAACAGAGTCGGATGATTCTGAACCGGAATCCAAGAAATATACTTCACCTGGATCGGGGGATACATCGCGGAAATTTGTTCATTTTACCCTGCAGGAGCTCCAGGAAAAACTCGAGGAAGCGGTAAGAAATGAAAATTATGAAATGGCTTCCATTATCCGCGATGAGATCAACCGCCGAAAAAAATCCACTTAATGATTTCATAATGATTCGACGTATTCTGAGGTTAGTGGTATTTCCCCTTCTTCTGTTTGTTTTTCTGTCGTTTTCTCTCAATGCCCAGGATTCTGCTGTTTCTTCCGGCATTGGAAATCCCGATACGATGCGGGTAGAAGCCCCGGTTTCAGGTTCTTCTACAGAAGGCCTACTCGAGGAAGGATCGAGCCAGTTGGTCTCGTCGGAAATGGGAGAAGGTTTTACCCTTACAGGGATGTTGCGCGGCCTACTGGGTATGGTGGTACTGGTAATTATTGCCTTTCTTTTCAGTACCGATCGCAAAGCCATTGCCTGGAGGGTGGTGATCACCGGCCTGGCATTTCAGATTCTGCTGGCTGTGTCATTGCTGTATGTGCCCTTTGTGCGCACTTTTTTCGAATTAGTAGGGAAGATATTTGTCAAGATCCTCGATTTTACCAAGGCAGGGAGTGAATTCCTATTCGGTGAATTTATGGATATGGACAAATACGGATCGATCTTTGCCTTTCAGATACTTCCCACCATCATATTCTTTTCTGCCCTGATGAGCCTGATGTTCTACCTGGGGGTTATTCAGAAAATTGTCTATGCCCTGGCCTGGCTGATGACCAAATCGTTGAGATTATCGGGAGCAGAAAGCCTTTCCGTGGCGGGGAATATTTTCCTCGGGCAGACTGAATCGCCCCTGATGATCAAAGCCTATCTTCCGAAAATGACGCCCTCGGAGATTATGCTGGTGATGACCGGAGGTATGGCCACCCTGGCCGGTGGGGTCCTGGCTGCCTATATCGGGTTTCTGGGCGGAGGCGACCCGCTCCAGCGCCTCATTTTTGCCAAGCACCTGCTGGCTGCTTCGGTAATGGCAGCTCCGGGGGCCGTGGTTATTTCGAAGATAATAGTGCCGCAAACCGAGGATATTGACAAAACCATGGAAATATCACGCGACAGGGTGGGCAATAATGTGCTCGATGCCCTGTCGAACGGAACCACCGAGGGATTGAAACTGGCTGCCAATGTGGCCGCCATGCTGCTGACGTTTATTGCCATGATTGCCATGCTGAACTTTATTTTGCTCAAGGTGGGGCAGTGGACCCAGCTGAATGAATGGATCAGTGCAACCACCCAGGGACGCTATGAAGAATTATCCCTCCAGTTTTTGCTGGGTTATCTGTTTGCCCCCCTGATGTGGCTCATCGGGGTTGCCGCTCCTGATATAACCGATATGGGGAGGTTGTTAGGTGAAAAGATTATCGCCACCGAATTTGTCGGTTATATCAGCCTGGCCAATTTGAAATCCCAGGAGGTGTTTCATTCGTACCGCTCGGTGATTATGGCCACCTATATGCTTGCGGGATTTGCCAACTTCGCTTCTATCGGGATACAGATCGGCGGTATCGGGTCACTGGCACCTAACAAACGGGTTTTGCTATCGAAATTCGGTATGCGTGCCTTGCTGGCAGGCACTCTGGCATCCCTTATGTCGGCCACCATCATCGGCATGATCCTGGGTTGATCCCGGGTAATGATTGATCGGTGGATTGCTGCAGGGCACCTTTCGAAAAATATAAAAAACAGGAAAAATGAACAGCAGGAAAAAAATAACTGTACTCGGGGTCGGACTGGTAGGACAAGCCATTGTAACCGATCTGGCTGCCCGTTTTCAGGTAACCGCAGTGGATTGTGATCCGAAACGGCTGGAACGTTTGCAAAACCTGTCTGATGTAATTCCCCAGCAGGCCGATCTTTCGAAGCCCGGGATACTGGAACATATCATCGGGGATGCTGACCTGGTAGTAGGGGCTCTTCCCGGATACATGGGATTCGGTATTGTGAGGGATGTGATCCGTGCAGGGAAAAACATGGTCGACATTTCTTTTTTTCCCCAGGATCCTTTCCCATTGAATAAACCGGCTGAAGAAGCGGGTGTCAGCGTGGTTATGGATTGCGGGGTGGCTCCGGGCATGGGCAACATCATTCTGGGTTATCACCAGGCTCAGATGCAGGTGGAAAGGTATGAATGCCTGGTCGGGGGACTGCCGTTCAAAAGGGAATGGCCCTATCAGTACAAAGCCGTATTTTCCCCGGTGGATGTGATAGAAGAATATGTACGGCCTGCTCGCTATGTGGAGAACGGGCA
>DQWH01000157.1 GCA_011042635.1 Bacteroidota bacterium
ACGTAGTTTCCTACGTAGATGCCAGCGAAACCCGTGTGATTGCGTACTGGAGTAAGGGAGTAATTACGGAAAAGGGCAAACCTTTTCTTGCCGGTTGCCCGGAAAGGGTTTTTTCCCCGGGACCTCTGTGGATAACAGGATACCTTCCTTAGTGAATTCTTCGCGTTTTTGGGCCTTTGTGGCAAATCATAACGGCATGTATGAAAATTACTACCAGGAATTATTTTTTCAACTAATCCACTGATCCCCCATGCCTCCGTACCATTGTCCTTCCACGATGACCCTGATGCTCATAGAATTCGCCAAGCCTTACCCATTATATCCGCAGCAAACAGGCCGCCGCTGCGCGGCTTAATGGCATGTAAAAATTAAAATCAATAGAAACCATCAAAATAAGCTCCGCAGAAGCGATCTGTTTGTAGAACAGAAGCACAAAAGGAAGAGGAGCTCCGTAAGAGCGTACTGTTAACAGGATAATAGAAAAATACCCGATAACCTTTCAACACACACCCCTGACGGGGTCGAATGTATTTGAAATGGAGATTCACTGTTCACTGTTCACTGTTCACTGTTCACTACTCACTTTCCAATCCTCTTTTCTTTTTCTTCGTCCACAGCCACACCAGCCGGCGCCTCAACTGAAAGTTGTTGAACAGCACCAGGGCCAGGAACACCAGGGCCGGCCACATACCCAGGGCCGACCAGGCGGCAAAGACGGAAAAACCGAACACGCCGGCTTCCAGCAACAGGCGCAGGCGCCCACCGATGGGAACAGGAGACGGCCCGCCCCGGGACGGATCGTCGGGCACATTAAACACCCCCCATGCAATGGCCATAACCAGCGGGATACCCAGGGCAAAAAAGAACCTCATCCCGCCCGTATCCAGCCGGTACCCCCAGATCCCACCGAGCAACAGCCCGGCCAGCTCCAGAAAACCTCTCAGCCACAAGGCGCCTGTTATTCTCTCCATATCATTTCTCTCCTTTTCTGATCCCCAGATTATCGAGTACCACCACTCCTTCCCCGCTGCGATCGAAAACCAGACTGATCCGCGCCAGCCCGCCGGGATCGAACTGCGGATTGGCCTCTGTAAACCGTGCTATGGGAATACCATACGCCTGGAAAACAATTTCCGAGGAAGGTTGTTCGGTCAGTAACTGCCATTTCATAATTTTTGCTTCAGGCTTCGGCTGCAGCGGCATGTAAGCCCCCAGCGCCACGGATGCCCGGTTCCCCAGCCGGTCGGTCAGTTCCAGTGTAAGGTCCGGCGGAGGCCTGCTTTCCTTCTCCTCTTCCTCCTTTTCCCTGTCATCCTCCTGCGCTTCTTTATTTTCCTGTAGTTCCCCTTCCATTCCTTCCGGCCCGTTTTCCGCAGAATCCTTTTCCAGCCACGAGCGTTCCGGACGACTGTCTTCACCGGCATCGGCCAGGGAAAATACCAGCATGTCGGATCGCCGGCAGGAGTAACTGTCCACGTCAATATGGTACGCTGCCACAGCGGAACCGGAGGCTTCCGGGTTCCAGCCCAGGTAAACGCCCCGGGTATCGTGCGGGCCCCATTTCAGAGGCACCAGTTTTTCCTTCCACACCGTGAGGTTTTCCCCGCTTATATGCCCCTGCCCGGACGAAACGGTAGACAGGTCCAGGTCTTCCTCGAAATCACAGATAAACGAAATGCGGCTGTCCTCGAACTGGTTCAGGTAAACCGTTTCCGGCAGCCAGTGGCGGCCGGTGCGGTAATCCATAAACAGGGGAAGATACTCGTGCCGCTCGTTCAGGGTCAGTTCCAGGAAAGCCGATATGAATACCCGGGCGATCTTTTCCTGGTCCCCGGCCGGCATGATGTTTTTTCTGTTGAAAAGAAAAATATTCGGATACCCTACATCGTTCCTGCCCCAGGCAGTATTGAACTGCCCGTGGTTGGCCCCGTACACATACAGGCCTGCTTTCATGTGGTAAAGACTGTCGGTGAACCGGACCCGCTGGAACTGTCTGGCCCCGTGAAATGACTGCATATCCATATCGTGCGACCCCTGAAGGGTAAAATAATCGGTGTTTTCAATCACCGTCCCGATCCCGGCCGGTTTGTATTGTCCGTCCACCGGAGCTATGGGTATCACCGAGCGGATATGGAAGTTGAAATCGAACTTCACCAGGGCATCGTCGGGATAATAAGGCAGGCGGTTGAAGCAGGCGGCAATGGACACCGCCTCCCCTCCCCTGCTGTGACCGATGAGGGATATCCTGTCCATATCCACCTTCCCTGCAAAGGGATTATTCTCTTCCCCGTTCCATTCTTCCCAGCATTCAAGGTGCTTGAGCAGCAGCCAGGCCCGGGCGTCGTTTTCTTCCTTCAGGCTGTTGAATACATCAGACCAGGTACCATTCAGGAAATTCTCGTCCACCGAGGCCAGTATGAATCCCCGGCTGGCCATCAGCCCGCCCAGGTATTCGTAGCCCGGATCGGAATAATCCCGGTCGAGGTGGTTACCGTGCACCACCAGTACCAGGGGGAAAGGTCCGGGTCCATCAGGGTACCATACCCTGGCATTCAGAGGCAGGGCCGACAGATCGAAACCCCAGAATTTTTCACGGGCCCACCCGTGGAATTTTTTCCAGTTGTCCACAAAGGGACTGCCGTCCACCACCGGGGTGGTAAGTGCAGCCTTCCTGCCATACCCGGGCCGGTGACGGTCGGTACCGCTTCCGTAGGTCAGGTACTTCACCTCACAGCTCCCCGGTGAAGAGGGGTCGTCCGCCTGTATTAACGGCGGAAGCTTTTCTGCCTGCATGGCGGCAATTTCCGGAATTTCCATCGCCTTCCCCGGCCAAAAAAACCAGAATCCCCCGTACAGGATACCTGCCGACCCAAACACCAAGCTGATGATCAGGATAATACGCCTGGGCCGCGGCAGTTTTTCCCATCCTCTTCCGGCCAGCACCCACAGAGAACCCGCCAGCAGCGAAGATGCCAGGATGATCCAGATCATGAAAACCAGTTTCCCTTTCAGGGGGACCATAAAATAGTGCAGAATGAAAAATATACCTGCCACCAGTACTTTACGGTACCACCCGGGCAGGCAGTTGATGAGGCCCATCAGCAGAAATACCCCCAGGGCCATCAACGCCGGCATACCAAGGTGGTATACCATCCGCAGGAGCAGGACGGGAATGCCCAGCACACCCAGGTAGGGCAGTACCCCGGCAAGGGTCAGGATCACGGCCACCACCAGGATCCCTGTGGCGGCGCCCTTCCAGGCCAGAGGGGAAGGACGGAACCAGGAAAACAGGTTTTTCAGGAACGACCTGAAGTTCATCCATTGTGATTGAACAGACATTTACGCAACAATGAAGGTTTTAACATAAAACCGGACAGACAATAAATTTACAGCAGATTTTAATAACCTGAAAAACAACCGGTATGTTCCTTGTCAGGTTTCCGTTTTTTCCGTACGAACTTCTGCAAAGGAGTTCATTTCCGGCGGCTGCAGAGAA
>DQWH01000148.1 GCA_011042635.1 Bacteroidota bacterium
ATTACCCCCGTTCCGGGAGGCGTGGGCCCCATGACCATCGTTTCGTTGCTGCGGAACACCCTGCAGGCGGCAAAGCAACGCTAAACATACCCCGGGCACGACGTAAAATTGTAGCCGGGGTAAATTCAAATTAATTGTTTAATTTTGCTGGAGATTTTTAAGGAAATATGAACCAGGGTCAGGAAGCTTTTTTTGAAGAGGAGGAATCGGGCGAGGTATTGCGGAAGTTCGAAAGAATGCTCCGGGAACATGAACGGTATTTCTTCGATGTGCATGAGTTCGAAGATATTATTGACCATTATCTTGATAAAAGTAATTTTAAAAATGCCATGGAGGCCGTGAAGCTGGCTTCCCACCAGCATCCCGGTTCCACGGCTATCCTGCTGAAAAAAGCCCAGGTGTATTTCCAGAAAGGCCAGGCCTCCCGGTGTATGCAGGTGCTGAACGAGCTGGAAAAACTGGAGCCGGGAAACCATGAGATCTACATCCTGAAAGGAAATGCCCTGATCCTGATGAACCGCCTGGAAGAGGCTATCAGTCAGTTCGATTATGCCCTGGCCCTCCCGGGTGCCGATCACGGGGATCTTCTCTATCAGATATATCTTTCGCTCGATCACTTTGGCCATAACCTGCTTTCCGTGAAATACCTCAGGCAGGCATGGGAAAGGGAACCCGATAATACCGCTCTTCTCTATGATCTGGCTTCGGCCTGTGAACGGATCGACCAGCTTGAAGAAAGCGCATCCTTTTATGAACAGTACCTCGATGCGGAACCCTTCTCGGAATCGGGCTGGTATAACCTGGGAATGGTGTATAACCGCCTGGAGAAATTCGATAAGGCGGTTGAGGCTTATGACTATGCCATTGCTATCAACGACCGGTACGCCGCCGCTTATTTCAACAAGGGCAACAGCCTGGCCAACAGTGGCGATTATTTCGCTGCCATTGAAGTGTACCGCGAATACATGAATCTGGAGGATGATAATGAATCGGCTTACTGTTACCTGGCCGAATGCTTCGAAAAAACGGCCCAGTACGATGAAGCCCTGAAACACTACCGGAAGGCCCTCAAGATCGATCCGTATTATCCCGATGCCTGGTGCGGGATCGGTGTGGTGTACATGCTGCAGGACAAACTGTATGAAAGCCTGTTTTACCTGAAAAAGGCCATCAAACTGGAAGATTCCAATTCCGAGTTCTGGTTCTACCTGGCCGAAGTGAATGAAAAACTGGAATTTTTTGAGGATGCCCGCGAAGCTTACCGGAAAACCACCGAGCTTGATCCCTATGATACCGATGCCTGGTTGAACCTGGCCGAGCGGATTTTCAGGGAAGGTGAAACCGAACTTGCCACACAAACCCTGCAGGAGGCGTACGAATACAATTACGACGACGCACACATCATATTCCGGCTCGCCGGCTTGTACCTCAGTCAGCACAAGCTGGATCCCGGCCTGTCACTTTTTGAGATCGGACTTTCCAGGGACTATCATGCCTTTCCCGAAGTGTTCCATTATTGTCCCGATGCTTCCGAAATGGATGAAGTGAAGCAGCTGATGCTGAAATACAAACCCGACTGATTTCCCGTTTCTTTGTATATTGTGCCGCCGGCCGGAACCAACCGGCCGGGAAAACCGTGAGGATATGAAACATTATTTTTCCCTGTTCCTGAAAGGAGCAGGCATGGGCGCTGCCAATGTTATTCCGGGTGTGTCGGGCGGAACCATCGCCCTGATCACCGGTATTTTCGAAGAGCTGTTAACCAGTATCAAGTCATTTGACACCCATGCCGTGCGACTTATCTTCCGCGGGAAATTCAGCGAGTTTTCCAGGTATGTACATCTTGATTTCCTGCTGGCCGTGTTTCTGGGAATAGGGATCAGCATCATATCCCTGGCCCGGCTGCTGGGCTTTCTGTTCGAAACCTATCCGGTGCAGGTATGGGCTTATTTTTTCGGGCTAATCCTGGCTTCCGTATATTATGTCAGTGCCACCATTAACCGGTGGAACCTGCCGGTGATCCTGTTCTTCCTTTCGGGCACCATTATGGCCCTGCTTATATCCTTTCTTTCTCCCGCCACGGAAAACCAGAGTTTTATCTATCTTTTCATTTCGGGCATGGTGGCCATGTGCAGTATGATCCTTCCCGGTTTGAGCGGGTCTTATGTGCTGGTCCTCATGGGTGAATACGAGCTGGTCATGATCCATGCGGTGAATGAATTCCGGCTGGATATCCTGATCCCCGTCATTGTTGGGGCTGTGGTGGCCCTGTTGCTTTTTTCGCGGTTGCTTTCGTGGATATATAAAAAGTTTAGGAACCAGACCATTGCCCTGCTCAGCGGATTTATCATGGGATCACTTGCCACTATCTGGCCCTGGAAGGAAGCCATTTACAAAACCGATGTGCTGGGAAACCCGGTGTTCCACGGAAACGGGGAACCGATTATCCAGGGCTGGCGGTGGATGGTGCCCGTGGAATTCAATGCCGCCCTGGTGATTACCCTGTTGGTTATGCTGGCCGGGGTGATCAGTATGGTGGGAATTGAATACCTGGCCCGCAATAAAAACAAACCTGCATGAAAACCTACGGATTGATAGGGAATCCGCTTACCCACAGTTTTTCAGCCGCTTATTTCAGGGAGAAATTCAGGAAGGAGAAGATCAGCGGGGTATGTTACCGAAATTTTCCCCTTGCGGATATCCATGATTTTCCCCACCTGCTGGCGGCAGTAACTGACCTGGCCGGATTGAATGTTACCATTCCCTACAAGGAATCGGTGATCCCTTTTCTGGATGAGCTGGATTCCGAAGCCGAAGCCGTGGGGGCGGTAAATGTGGTGTGCTTCCTTCCCGACCGGAGAACGCGCGGATACAACACCGATGTAACGGGCTTCAGAAAGGCACTGGAGCCTTACCTGAAACCGGTTCACCGCAAAGCCCTGATCCTGGGCACCGGCGGAGCCTCACGAGCTGCGGCTCGGGTACTGGAGCAGCTGAATATCCCTTTTCTGTTTGTTTCCCGCACACCGGTGAATGAGCGGGAAACCGCGTATGGTGACCTGAATGAGCAGATCATCCGCAGTCACCGGCTGATTGTACAAACCACCCCCCTGGGCATGACCCCCGATACCGACCGCTGTCCTCCCATTCCATACCGTGCCCTGGGGAAGGATCATTTACTGTTCGATCTGATATACAATCCCTTGGTTACCCGGTTTATGCAAAAGGGGGAGGAACAGGGCGCTGTGGTGGTGAATGGCCTGGAAATGCTGAAAATACAGGTACAAGAGCCGTGGAAACTGTGGATCCGGGTTTCCTCTTCCGCTCGATAATTTCATTAAATATTTATTGATTTTTTGCTGATCATGTCCGCATCCCTATCCATGAAAATTATACGGTATACTCTTTCCGCGCTCTTCCTGTTGTTCCTGTTGCTTGTGCTTCCGGGTCAGTTTTCCCGGGAGTACGC
>DQWH01000089.1 GCA_011042635.1 Bacteroidota bacterium
AGGCAAGGCGATGATTCCAATCCACTTCCCCTCTCCATCACTCCATTCCCCGATTACGCTGGATATTTTCTCATCCTTAAAAAATATACTGTCGTCCCTACGGGACTCATTGGGATATATTTATTCCATTTTTTCTACCATACTGTCGTCCCTACGGGACTTATTGGGATATATTTAATCCTTTTTTTCTACCATACTGTCGTCCCTACGGGACTTATCGGAAAATAATTTACCTCATTGTTTCATGCCGGGGTCGCGAGGAATTCGCGAAGCGCGCCGGGGCAAATCATGGATACCTGCTGACAGGCCGCTCCTGCGGAGCTCTGTTTCCGGATTATCACGTATTCCTTCAAAAGGCCCGGCCTCTGAGGGTTTTATGTGAAAAACAAGGCAGGGGGATCCACCTTCCCCTGCCAGGGGTTTCGACCCCTTCCGTCTCCCCCGCCAACGGCGGGGGATCCACCTTCCCCTTCCAGGGGAAGGATTTATGAACCATGAAAGGCAGGGTGGTTGGTGGGAAACCCCGCTTTTCTGTCCGAAGGACTATTTGGAAGTTGCAATAAATTCTTGTACTCATGATATATACATATCTACGTAGTATGTAACGTAGATATCTACGTAGTTATCTACGTAATATTGTATACACATCCTTTTCACCGCGCAAAATGGATATAGAATGAATACCTTTACCGAAAACCCACTCCCCCTCTCCATGACACCATGACACAATTACCTGTCTATCACTCTCCTCCCTTCCATCAGGAATTTTCCTTTTTCTTCTCCTGCCGGCTGACCAGGACCATGGCCAGGATAACCAGCGACATAGACAGGATGCCCAGGTAGCTGCCCCGGTTTTCCGCCCAGCCCAGGTTAGCGTAATCTATCATAAGCAACCGGGCCAGGATAACCAGGGCCGCCAGCATGATCACGGTATTTCGTACTTTTTGCATGGGTGCCAAACCTTCGGGAAGATAAAGATAATCATTTACAACAAATCATCCGGCCGGGGAAATTTGAAATAAATTATACAGTTGTACGTTATATTTTGTATTATTGTATTAAAAATTAATATATCATGAAAATTCTCATCTCCTGGCTGGCCGTAAATAACGATTTAAAATACAGTAATAAGGAGTATAAAGGCATTAATAAAGAAGGACCAACCTGCCTGTTCCACCGGTATTATTATCAGCACGACCGGCACGTCATCCTCTGCACCAACAGGCGTTACGCCGAGGATGCCGATAAACTTCGGGAATCCATTCTTGACGAATTCCCCGGAAGGAAAATAGAAATCCGGAACCTGGAGGTGATCGATCCCATCGACCTGAATGAGATTAAAACGAAAGTCCAGCACCACATGGAGAAGTACCGCAACGATGCGGTTACCATCTTCTTCTCGCCCGGCACTTCCGCCATGCAGGTTACCTGGTACCTGGTTCACACCAGTATGAAGATGAACACCGAAATGGTGCAGACCCGGTCGCCCCGGCACACAAAAACCGGTAAACCCGAACTGGTAAAGATCGAGGTGGAAAAAAGCGATGTTCCCAATACCATCCTGCTCCGTGAAAAAAATCTTTCAGGGGAAGGAAAAGCATTGGCTGAACCGGGAAAACCCCTGATTACCCCCTCGCTCGAGCCGGTATTCAAACGGGCGGAACAGATTGCCGCCACCGACCCGGTTACCACGCTTATACAGGGAGAAACCGGTACCGGAAAAGATGTACTGGCCCGCTATATCCATGAAAATTCTGCCCGCAAAGGCAAGCCTTTCCTGGCCATTAATTGTTCTGGCTTAAGCGATAACCTGCTTGAATCGAGGCTCTTTGGCTACAAGAAGGGTGCTTTCACCGGGGCCGACAAAGATACGGATGGCCTGTTCAAACAGGCCGCCGCCGGCACCCTCTTCCTGGATGAGATAGGCGATATTTCCCCCGCCCTGCAACAAACCCTGCTCAGGGTTATCCAGGAAAAAGAGATCCTTCCTCTGGGCGGTAAACCGGAAAAAATCGATGTAAGGCTTATCACAGCCACCAACAAAGACCTGCACAAACTGTGCACAGATGGGAAATTCAGGTGGGACCTGTATTACCGGCTTACGGTCACCGAATTGCGATTGCCCGATGTGCTGGAACGGGGCCCGGATGAAGCAGAACAATACCTCCATCATTTCCTGGAAACCAGAAGAAAAAGCCTGGGTAAAAAGAAGGTGCTGAAGATCGACCGGGAAGCCATGCAGTTCCTCCGCAATTATCCCTGGCCCGGCAATATCCGGGAAATGGAAAACCTGGTGGAATCGCTGTACGTGTTCTGCCAGGATGCGGTGACCCTGGACGACATTCCCGCCCGGTTCAAAAAAGTGCCTGACGAAGAATCACTGAACATGGAAGATGTGGAAAAAGCACACATACGAAAAGTGCTGGAGCTCAAGAAATGGAACAAACGCCAGGCCTGGCTGGCTCTGGGATATAAATCGTACAACACCCTGGTGAACAAAATGGAGAGGTATGGTATTGAGGAGGAAAAGTAAGGAATACCGCCAGGAACCGGAAAAAATTGAATTGTTCAGGATATTGAGCAAAACTGCTCAGTATATGGAGTAATGAGCTTGCTTCTGCCCGGGAAGCAAACCTCAATCTGCCTTTTCAGCCGATTTATTATTCCCGCCTTTCTTTCCTTACGGGAAGGCTCAACCCCGCCGGTGCAACCCTGACGATACCTGCTACATCACCAGCACTTTCGCCCCTCTGATCTTTCGGTTTTTCAGCTCCATCAGGGCCCGGTTGGCATCTTTAAGGGGGAATTCCTCCACCTCGGGACGGATGTTCATCCGGGCTGCCAGCTCCAGGAAGTCCCGGATGTCGCGGCTGGCCACATTGGCCACGCTTTTGATTTCCTTCTCCATCCACAGGTGCACCGGGTAATCGATCTCCAGCAGGCTCTCCCTGTCGCCGGCCTCTTTCCTGATGGCATTGATCACCAGCCTTCCTCCCGGATGCAGATGCTTCAGGGCCTCCACCACCGGCTTCCAGGCCGGGGTGGTGTCAATCACACTATGTATTTTTTCAGGGGGCGTAGCGGTGGTATCGCCAGCCCAGGCCGCCCCCAGCTCCAGGGCAAACGCCCTTTCCTTTTCGCTGCGTGCGAATACATATACCTTCGAACGGGGATACAGGTGGTTGGCCATTTGTAGCACCAGGTGGCCGGAAGCCCCGAAACCGGTAAGCCCCAGTGAATGCCCGTCCTCCGGTTCGGCCAGTCGCAGGGACCGGTATCCGATGGCTCCGGCGCAGAGCAGTGGGGCGGCTTCGGTATCGGAAAATGTTTCCGGTATGGGAAATGCAGAACCTTCAGGCACCACCATGTATTCGGCATATCCTCCGTGGACATCCCGGCCGGTGGCCCGG
>DQWH01000047.1 GCA_011042635.1 Bacteroidota bacterium
ACTACGTAGTTGTCTACGTAGTTTTCACACGCCATGGTGGACAATAAATACGCGTTGCACGGAAGAAAGGAACTGCTGATGGTTTACGAACCCAAACGGGTTGCCTCGTCACCAAAGGTTGTAAATAAACGGCTTTCGCATAAGCAGACAGAAAAATACTGCGGAGGTATTATGTGTATCACCATATCAAGGATCTTCCCAGGGGTAGCAAAGTTAAGATTTCCCAGGCATCCCCGGCGGAAACAGCCGATCGTGCCACATTCGTGCATATATCAGAAAAAAACCGGGCAATTGGAAATGAAAAGAAGAAATTTTTAGAACCTGTTCAAGCTTTTACGAAATGATCCACCCCCTGGTACAGGCCACCGACAGCATGGCCGTGCTGACCTTCAACCTGATCTCCTGGACGGATGATACAGAACACGCCTGGAACTGTACCGAAGTATACCGCCTGGAAAATGACGGCAAATGGAAGATCATACAAACCCACTGGTCGCTTACCCGCCCCAGGCCGGCCGGCATGGAATTATCACTCCCTGCTCTTTCTTTTCTTCCGCAGCATCCGGGTAACCATGGCCAGGAAATAATTGATGATCAGGATGAAAATGGTGGCCCCCACCGCCAGGATGTATTTATCCAGTGCCACCGAAATACCCACACCGGTGGAAAACAGGATGGTGGCCGCGGTGGTGAGGTACTTGATCTTCTGCTCACCGGCAATCTGCAACACCATCCCGGCCCCGATAAAACTGATCCCCACAATGATGGCATGGATGATCCTCACCGGGTCGGCACTGATGTAATCACCCAGACCGGCTTCATGAAAATACACCACAATAGTCTTCCCCAGCGATACCAGCAGAGCCACGGCCCCGCCTACCAGCATGTTCGTGCGTACCCCTGCGGGCTTCTCCACCTTTTCCCTCTCCAGACCGATCAGTCCCCCCAGGGTCGATGCGATCACCACATGCAAAAGGATATTCAGTTCTGCGTTCATGGAATACAAAATAATAAAATTTTTCTCAAATGCATCCCCCTGGCATGTATCCCGGTTTTCCCGTATATTTGATCATGAGGCGGCAGGAAAACCATTCAAATACTATGAAGTGTTATATCGGCTGCAGCGGCTTCTATTACAGCGACTGGAAAGGAAAATTTTATCCTGAAAACCTTCCCAGAACGAAATGGCTGGAATATTATGCGGATCATTTCCCTGCCGTGGAGATCAACAATACCTTTTACAACATGCCCGGGGAAAAGGAGCTGGCTGCATGGAAAGACCGTACACCTCCTCATTTCCGGTTCGCCGTCAAGGCACACCGCTTTTTTACCCACATGAAGAAGCTGAAGACCGACGGTCCCTTCCGGCAAAGGCTGGGTGAATTCCTGCACTCCCTCGATGCCCTGGACGATAAACTGGCCTGTGTGCTGTGGCAGCTTCCGGCAAACCTGCACGGGAACCTTCTCAAACTGGAAAATTTCGCCGGGATGCTTGACAAAAACTATGTACATGTGTTGGAATTCCGGCATCCCTCCTGGTTCAACCCGCATGTATACGACCTGATGCGCGATGCCGGCCTGGCCTTCTGCATGCTGTCGGCTCCGGGCGACCTTCCCGAGGAAGTACAGGTAACAGCCCCACTTGCCTATGTGCGCTTTCACGGAAAAAACCGCTGGTACGACCATTTTTACGGGGAAGACGAACTGGAAAACTGGAAGGAAAAGCTGAAACGAATGGAAAAGGAACACCATCCGGAAACGCTGTACGCCTTTTTCAACAACGACATGCACGCCCATGCGGCAAAAAATGCCAGAACGCTGGCTTCCCTGCTGAACAAATAAAAACCCGGCACACAAACCGCACGAAAAACAAACTCCCGTCAGAGGACTCCTCATTCAGGTTCTATCGAACCAGGCGGATTTGAGATAATAAATAAACTGTTTTACCTGCTCGGTATCGCGCAGCCGGTACCGGGCTGCCGAGGGCTGTTCATGTTCCCCAACCAGAATGCCGATGCCGTCGTCGGCCAGGGTACGAAAAGCATCCTCGTCGGTAATATCGTCGCCCACATAAACCGCCACATGATCGGCAGAACCGGCCAGTCCCAGTTCCTGCATAATCCATTCCACGGCCTTTCCCTTGTGCCAGTCGAGCGAGGGTTTCACTTCCACGATCTTTTTGCCCGTGCCCATGGTAAAATCAGAATCCCGGGCCAGCAGGGTTTCCACCTGCCTGCTAATCTCCTCCTGAGCATGATCCGGGGCATTGCGGTAATGGACAGCAATGGCATATCGCTTTCTCTCCACCTGTACCCCGCATATCTGCTTTTCGAGAGTTTCACGCAATTTTTTTTCCATTTCATCGAGGCGCGGCCTCAGCTTCTTTGCCTGCTCCTGTTCCATGAACAGCCCGTCGGGACCGGCAATGCGAAAACCATGGCTTCCGGCATAAATAAGGTTATCCAGCCCCACAAAGTTTTTTACATCGTCCATATCCCTGCCACTGATCACGGCTATCCGAAATTTCCTGGCCAGATCGTTCAGCAGATCCTGTAATCCCTCGGTCATAATTGCTTTTGCCGGGTCATTGACAATAGGCGACAGGGTGCCGTCATAATCGAAAAAGAACACCGGTTTTCTTTTCCCGAACATCATCCGGAGATCGGGATAGCCCTCGAAAACTCCCGGTATATTCTGCGAAAACCCCGGCTCGTGCAGTCCTTCCTCGTAAAGAGCCACTTCACGAAGGGTTTCCACCACCAGGTTAGCCCCCCGTTCGTAAAAAGGACGCCGGAGACTTCCCTCCCCGGCCAGTCCGATCTGCATGGCAAATTCCTTTTTCTTCGCCGCGCCGATCGTGGCCGGATGGTCGGATATCACCACCGTTCTTCCGGCCGGCAGTTTCAATTTCTTCAAGGCGGCATCCACCAGCCGGGAAGCCTCTTTTTCCGTCAACTCTTCCTCTTTTCCGGCGGAAAGGCAAACATCGCTAAGGTGTTTATATTTTCCGCCCGACCGTTCGCCGGCCCATTCCATTCCCGGAACGGCCAGGGCCGTTTTTATCCCGTGTTCCTTCCAGTTTTTCAGGGTTTCCGGTGACAGGTTCTCTTCATTCACATACAGGAACAGACCCTGTACCGCATAGATCTTTATGACCGTTTCGCTCATTTTTTCCTTTCTTTATCAGAAACATTTCCACATTTCCGGTACAATTCACAACAAATATGATGACTTCCTGCGGAAAAAACCAAAAAAC
>DQWH01000025.1 GCA_011042635.1 Bacteroidota bacterium
GTGCTGGCCATTGTTCCGCCCGAAGCGGAGAAATTTGATGCGCTGGCAGGCCGTTTTGAAGGGGTGCGGGTGATCCGTTCCACCTCGCCCATTAGCGGGGAATGGTTCTGGATGGAATTTTTTCACCCGAGGGTATCCAAGGGAGCCGCCGCAGCCTGGCTGTCGGATCACCTGGGAATTGACCGGGAACGTACCCTGGCCCTGGGAAACGATTACAATGATGTGGAAATGCTGGAATGGGCCGGGCATGCCTATATAGTGGAAGATGCCCCGGAAGAACTGAAAGCCCTGTACCGCCAGGCCCGACGGGTGGAAGAGCATGCCCTGACCGGGGTAATGGACCTTTACTGGTAACTTTTAGAACGAATGTTTACGATACTTTTCTTCAGGAGGAAACAACATGAAATTCACTTTGAAGGAAAAATTGCAGGGCGATGATCCCCTGATCGGTACCATACTGACCCTTCCTTCCACGGAAGTGGCCGAGATCATTTCTTCCCTGGGATACGACTGGGTGTTCATCGATGCCGAACATTCGGCCCTGGATGTTTCGCAGGTCGGTTTGCTGCTGCAGGCCATTGCCCCGGGTTGCAGCGGGGTGGTCAGGGTGCCTGCACAGGATGAAGTCTGGATCAAGAAAGTGCTCGACCTGGGTGTGGAGGGGATCATTGTGCCCAATGTAAAAACGGCGGCCGAAGTAAAAAATATTGTGGAAATGTGCCATTATCCCCCGGCAGGAACACGGAGTGTGGGCATTGCCAGGGCGCATACCTACGGTCTTACTTTCGGTCAGTACATGAAAACAGCCAACGACGACCTTACGGTAATTATTCAGCTGGAGCACCGGGAAGCTTTTGAGAATATCGACGAGATACTGAAGGTTCCGGGATTCGATGCCGTGTTTATCGGGCCGTACGACTACTCTGCCAGTGTAGGAAAAACCGGGCAGCTGGAGGACGGGGAGGTGCAGCGGGAGATAGCCCGTATCAATGGAAAATGCCGGAGGAGAAAGATTCCTGTGGGTATTTTCGGTATGAATGCCAGGGCGGTGAAGGAATATGTGCTGCAGGGGTATATGCTGATCACGGCCGGTATCGATTTCCTTTTCCTGAAGGAAACAGCCGAAGAAACCCTCCGTTCACTCCGCAGCCGTACTTACTGAATAACCCCCGACCCTACCAGTTCATCCTCCTGGTACCATGCGGCAAACTGACCCGGCGTAATGCCTCGCTGGGGCTTGTCGAACAGAATATGAATCCCTTCGCCGGTTTTGTGCAAAACAGCCTGCTGCAGGGGCTGCCGGTACCTGATCCTGACCAGGTAGGGTGCCTGTTCGCCTGCAGATAAGGCCAGATCGGGCCTGATCCAGTGTTCCTCTGCGGCAGGAATGAACAGGCCCGGGCGGTACAAGCCCGGATGATCCTGCCCCTGGCCCACATACAACACATTGTTTTCCACATCGGTTCCGATCACGAACAAGGCTTGTTCCTTACCACCGATATTTAGTCCCTTGCGTTGCCCGATGGTGAAAAAATGAGCGCCCCTGTGAGTACCCACCGGAGTCCCCATGGAAGGGTCATAGGTCCAGGGGCGGGTGATGAGGTGCATGGATCCGTCTTCAGCCCACTGCCTGCATTTGTCGGCCGTTCGCTCATGGTACTGGGGCAAACCGGCCGGGATCTCGATCACGTTTCCTTCCCGGGCTTTCAGCTTCTGCTGCAGGAAAGTGGGAAGATCTACCTTACCCACAAAACAGATGCCCTGGGAATCTTTCTTGAACGCAGTAGCCAGCTTCATGGAATCGGCAATCTGACGAACCTCCGGTTTTGTAAGCTGCCCCAGTGGAAAGACCACTTTTGACAATTGTTCCTGCGAAAGCTGGCACAGAAAATAGCTCTGGTCTTTGTTCCGGTCGGTTCCCGCCAGTAATCGGTAAATTGTTTTTCCGTCTTTTTCAATGGTTTCTTTCCGGCAGTAATGACCCGTGGCTACCCGGCCGGCCCCCAGCTTTTCGGTTTCCCGGATGAACAGGTCGAACTTGATCTCCCGGTTGCACAGCACATCAGGATTGGGTGTTCGGCCCGCCTGGTATTCCCTGAACATGTAATCCACCACCCGTTCGTAATACGGGCCGCTGAGGTCGGTAAAATGCAGGGGGATATCCAGCTTGTGGGCCACCAGCCTGGCTATGAGCAGATCGTCTTCCCATGGACAGTCGCCGGCCAGCAGTCCGGTAGTGTCATGCCAGTTCTGCATGAACATTCCCTCTACCCGGTAGCCTTCCTGCTTCAGCAGGTAAGCCGCCACGCTGGAATCTACTCCGCCCGACAGACCGACGATCACTTTTTCCATGAGAGAATCTTTTTACAGGAATGCAAAATTAACAAATATCCGGAGAGTCTCAGACAGTCCTGCGAGAAACAGCACTAGCCGTAAGCAGAGGTTCACGTAAACCTGCCTAGCGCTTGTATTCCGACAGGCAAGGCAGACAGGGAATGAAAAGAAGCGCAGACCTGTCTGCCGGCAGCCTGCTATACTGTAGCAAATAAAAAAGCTGTGCTGTAAGGGATTTCCCAATTAATTGTATTTTTGGTACATGATTTACATAGAAAGTATCCGGTTTGTTGAACGGGATTACTTTTATAAACCGAAAAGGGCGATGTTCTTCAAATAATTGATTTCATGGACCATTCTACTGACTACCGGATCCTCCTGGTAGATGATGAAAAGGATATACTCGAATTCGTCGGGTACAATCTGAAAAAAGAGGGGTATGAGGTATATACGGCCACCAACGGAAAAGATGCGATCCGTTTGGCCGGCGAGATACTGCCGCATCTGATTCTGCTTGATGTGATGATGCCGGGTATGAACGGGATGGAGATCTGCGAAGAGATACGAAAGGATGCCGGGCTGAACCAGACCATCATTGCTTTTCTGACGGCACGGGGAGAGGATTATTCACAGATTGCAGGTTTTGAGGCGGGAGGCGACGATTACATTACCAAACCCATTAAACCCAGAGTACTGCTCAGCCGTATCAGGGCTTTGCTGAAGCGGTCAGCACCGGGCCCTGTCAACACGACACCCGGGAAGAGGGTGATCAGGCATAAAGATATTATCGTTGATCAGGAACGGTTCACGGTGGTTAAAAAAGGAAAGGAAATTTCCCTGCCCAAAAAAGAATTTGAATTGCTGTCGTTGTTAATGGAAAAACCCGGAAAGGTTTATACCCGTGATGAAATTTTCCGGCGGA
>DQWH01000064.1 GCA_011042635.1 Bacteroidota bacterium
ATTCCGACGGCTATATAGGCGATATGATCATGAACCGGAAGGGAGACCGTTTGTATGCAGTAGATCAGGTGAATTTCAGGATGGTCATCGTGGATGCACTCCACAGGAAACTCTTGCAGTCTGTGCCTGTAGGACGATATCCTTTCGGAATAGCTCTCTCGCCGGATGAAAAAGCCGTATATGTGGCCAATGTCGGAATGTTTGAATATAAACCATACCGGGGAGTGGACCCCCAAAATTTGAAGGAGACGGCTCCTTCTTTTCCGCCGGTGGCTTTTGGCACCAAAGAGGCGGAAGAAGGAATCCATACCGATACGTTGGATATCCCGGGTCTGGGTAACCCCAACGTGCCTGAATCTTTTTCCGTATGGAAAATTGATCTGGCCGACATGTTTACCGGATGATAGCCTGATTTTACCCCTTGCAATGTACGGCCTGTAGATAAACGCATCTTCGATCCGCGGAAAGCCGTGACCCCGCTGGATGAAAATTTTAACTGGAACTCCGTAAAAAAAAGTCCTGAGATAGATAATGTGAAAGACATGATCCGTGACAGCAGGGAACAGGAAGAATACAGGACGCAAAACCAGGGCGTTAAGAAATGAGTGGCAGCAGAGGCGCAATATTTTACACCCGGGGTGCTGCTTATGCTTCTCCCGGAGGTGAGGTGTTATTGTTCGCTTACCTTAAATTCATAACTTCCCGATCCGACAGCAAAGGTAATATGGTTTTTTTCTTTCGTGGCATTGCTGATTCCCGGTATACCCGGTATGAAAGAATGGTTCTTCCATACCGTTTTGCCACTCTCGCTGACTGTTATATTTTTCCGGCCTTTTACCGGCAGGCTGACGGAAGCATCGCTGTTGGCGGGAATCTCCACATGAAAAACCACCTTGTGGGGAAACCGGTGCCACTCCGAGAGGACCGGGCCATGCACCGTCTTGACCGAGGCTTTTATGAAGGATAAGTCCGCCGGGAGAAAAGGTTGAATGTGAATGTGCTTATACCCGGTGGTGGTTCCTCCGTCTATGGGCGAGCGGATGCCTGCAAGATATTTGTACAGGAACTCCGATACGGTGCCGAACATTTGGTGGTTGTGAGAGTTCCTGCCGTCCCATTTTTCCCATAATGTGGTGGCTCCCTTGGACAGCCAGTAACCGTATCCGGGGAAAGTAGTCTGTGTGACAATGGTCAGGGCTACATCGTTCCGGCCGGCATGGGCAAGAACGGGCCATAAATATTTGGTGCCGATAATACCGGTATTCAGGTGCCCGCTGTGTGTGATCATGATATCTTTAACCAGGCCTTGTATGACCTGTTCACGATGTGCTTCAGGCACAAGGTTCAAAGCCAGCGCCAGCACCTGGTAGGTTTGGTAAAGCGAGTCGGTTCCAAACAGATTGGTTTCCGGGTTAAAAAACTTATGAATGAATGCCTGTTTGACTGAATCGGCCAGGGCCAGGTACCTTGCAGCGTCTTTCTTATGGCCCAGCACGGAGGCTATTTTTGAAAATGTCAATGCGTCCAGGAAATAATAAGCGGTGTTGACGACAGGATGATTAGGACCGTCCGACTGTCCCGGGGCGCACCACTCACCCAGTGAGTCCCAGTAACCGCCGAAGGCATTGATAATGAATGATTCGGCCGGGTTGGCATCGCTCCGTGCCAGGTGGTAAAGATAAGTCAGATATTTTTTCATGGTCACATAATGAGACGTCAGGACTGTTGTATCTGCATAATAGCGGTACATCCACCAGGGGATCAGGACATAGGCGCTGCCCCAGGCGATGCCGCCACCGATACCACCGATCAGGGTGGGGGAGGTGTTGGGGATCTGTCCGTTGTCATATTGTGAATCCTGCATATCATTGAGCCATTTGGTATAGAATGAGGCCATCCGAAAATCATGGATGCTCGTCTCGGCAATGATCTCTCCGTCTCCGTTGTACCCTCCTTTTTCTCGGTGGGGACAGTCTGTGGGCACACCATGCTGATTGCTTTTCTGTGACCACAGAGCGGCACGCCAGATTCGGTTCAGGAGAGAATCGGAAGATTCAAACATACCGGCAGGTTCCAGGGCTGAATGAACCACTCTGCCCTCAATATAAATAGAGTCTATCTTATCCGGTTGTTCTGTCCGGACTTCTGCATAGCGGAATCCGGTGTAAAAAAACCGGGGCTCATACACTTCCATGCCTTGTCCTTTCAGGGTATAATCGGTCCACACCCGGGCATGATAGGCGAACTTCGTGCTAAGCCTGTCACCTTCTTCCAGGGGCTTGGGGAAAAGCGAGTCGTTGAGGGTCTCGGCGCCACGTATGCGAACGGTTACGCCTTGGTCTCCTTTTATCCGGATGCGCCACCACCCGGCAAAGTTTTGTCCCAGGTCGAACAATGTAATCCCGGGTTCAGGATGTGTTACGGCAACGGGTTCTATCGTCTGAACGACCTTTATCGGAGGCATGAGCTGTGATTTCAAGATCACAGCGGGATCTTCGGCAAGTCTGACACCGGACCATCCCGAATCATCAAAACCCGGTGAAGCCCATCCGGTTTGTTCCAGCCTTGCATCATAGTCTTCTCCGCCAAATACATGATTAAAGGTGATCGGACCGGGAAAAGATTTCCAGGATTCGTCCGTGATGATAAAATCTTTGCTTCCGTCTGCATAGGTGATGTTAAGCTGCAGAAGGGCCTGCGGGGTGAGGGGTTTATGCCTGCTCCATCCGTATCGGCCTTTGACGGAAACAACCCGGCAGGTTCCGTTCCCCAGAATAATTCCCAGCACATTCTCCCCCCGCTTCAGACAATCTGTGACGTCATAGGTTGCATAGAGCACCCTTTTTCTGAAATCGGTCCTGGCAGGATCCAGCACACGATCCCCGGTTTTATTTCCGTTCAGATAAAGTTCGTATTGCCCAAGACCGGTTACATATACCCGGGCAAACCGTATTTTCTTATCTACGTTAAACGTTTTTCTCAGCAAAGGTGCGGAAATGGTTGTGTCACCGGCAGTGATCCATTTTGCCTTCCAGTCTGAACGGTTAAACAGACCTGTCTGAAACCAGGCGGTCTTTGCCGGAGTGGTTTTGTGTCCTTTTTCATCCCATACTTCTACAGTCCAGGAATATTTTTCGCCGCTTGCAAGGGGCATCCCCTGATAAGGGATATTGACAGAGCGGTCGGAGAGCACTTTGCCCGAGTCCCAGACTTTTTGGCCGGATGTGC
>DQWH01000007.1 GCA_011042635.1 Bacteroidota bacterium
AGAGCTGGTAAAGATGGATATTGGTGCCGGCAAGCCGGTTGAACGAGGGCAACAGCATTTCCACAATGATCAGCGAAAAGATACCGGCCAGAACGGTCATCGACATGGTTTCGGTGGTGAACTGCCTGATCAGCTTGCCGCGGGTGGCACCGGCTGCTTTCCGGATACCGATTTCCCTTGCCCGCTGGGAACTTCGGGCTGTAGTGAGATTGATATAATTGAAGGCGGCAATGAGCAGGATCAGGAGGGCGATCCCGCTGAAAATCAGGGTGCGGGTAAAGGTGCCTGTCCGCCCCAGTTCATAATCGTAATCGGCAAACAACCTGATCTTTTTCACCGGGAAAAGCGACAGGTCGATCCGGGCACCGGAATTTTCATATTTCCGGTTGATCTTTTCATACATCAGGGGAATGAACTTCTTCTCCAGGGTATCGGGAGAAACCCCTTCTTCAAGCAGCAAATAGGTGTAATAACTGTATCCTCCGTCCCATGACATGTACGGATTGAAAAGACGAAAATAGTCTTTCATGCTCATGATCATGTCGAAATTCAGATGCCCTTCATCGGGGGGATCTTCCACCACACCTGTCACGGTACAGTCGGTCAGATGGTTCCAGGAGATCGTTTTTCCTATGGGATTTTCTTCCCCGAAAATTTTTTCGGCCATTGACCGGGTGATCACCACCGAGTTGGGCCTGGAAAGTACACCGGCCGGATCACCCTGCAACAGGTGAAAACTGAATATTTCAAAGAAATTGGTGTCGGCAAAAAATCCTCCGATATCCCGGAAAACTTTTTCTTCATATTCTACCACCCCTCCCAGATCGATCAGCCTGACCTGCGAGCGGATCTCCGGAAAGATGCCCGCCAGTTCGGGACCCATGATTGGACTGGAAATAGCTCCCGGATTTTCCTTTCCCTGGATGACCAGATTCACCTTTAAACGGTACAGATTATTGATGTTCCTGTGGAAACGGTCAAAGGAGATCTCCCGGTTTACATACAGAAGGATCAGTATGGAACAGCTGATGCCAATGGCCAGCCCCAGTATGTTGATGAATGAAAATATTGCCGAACGACGGATAAACCTGACAGTGGTTTTTAAATAATTGCTGATCATATCGGGAAATAGATGATTTTTTCCAAAAGGTCAATTGTTGTACCAATATTAATAATTTATTGAATAATAGATAGATAGAAAAGAATTGGTTCTTCCAGATCGAACCAGGTTGTTTCACAATGATACAGTATGTTGTATCATTACGGAACAGATTGATTATCTTGTTCCGTTGAAACAAATCCAACGCCATGAAAAAAGGAACTATTCTGGTAGTAGATGACGACCGCGACGTATTGCTTTCTGCCCGCGTGGTGATGAAGAAGGAATTTTCCACCGTGCTGCTTTCCTCCGATCCGGGGAACATACCGGAAATTCTGGGAAAAGAGGAAGTGGATGTGATCCTGCTGGATATGAATTTCCGTGCCGGAGAAAGTGACGGCAAGGAGGGGTTGCGTTGGCTGAGGGTTATCCATGAAACGGATCCGGATATCCAGGTGGTGGTGATTACGGCATACGGGGATATCAACCTGGCGGTAGCGGCCATGAAAGAAGGGGCCTCCGATTTCGTGGTGAAACCCTGGGACAACCAGAAGCTGCTGGCAACGGTACGTTCCTGCTACCGTTACCGGGAAGCCGGCAGGGAGATCCGCCGGCTGGAAAACACCCGCCGGGTGATACTGGGTGATGTGGCAGGGGAGATGATCGGTGAGTCGAAGCCCATGCAGGACCTGTTCGACCTGGTAGAGAAAGTGGCTCCCACGGATGCCAGTGTTTTGATCACCGGTGAGAACGGTACGGGAAAAGAATTGGTGGCACGCCGGCTGCATCATCTGTCACCCCGAAGCGATCAGATTTTTCTTCCGGTCGATCTGGGAGCACTTTCTGAAAATCTTTTCGAATCGGAATTGTTCGGACATGTAAAGGGCGCGTTTACCGATGCCCTTGAAGACCGTCCCGGAAAATTTGAATTGGCCTCAGGAGGAACTCTTTTTCTCGATGAAATAGGGAACCTGTCTGTTCCCATGCAGGCCAAAATGTTGACTGCCATTCAAAACCGGCAGGTATACCGGGTGGGATCCAACCGTGCCGTTGAGTTCGATGTACGGTTGATATCGGCCACAAACAGGCCTCTGCAGGAAATGGTGAGAAACGGTCAGTTCAGGCAGGATCTGCTCTACCGTATCAATACGGTGGTGATCCATGTGCCTCCCCTCCGGCAGCGGAAAGAAGATATCCCTCTTCTGGTAGATCACTTTACAGGGTTGTATGCCCGTAAATATAATAAAACGGACCTGCGTGTAAGTTCTGTCGACATAAAACGGCTGGAAAACTATGCATGGCCCGGCAATGTGAGGGAACTTCAGCATATGGTGGAACGTGCGGTGATCATGGCTGAAGGCAAAACCCTCGACTTTTCAGGGTTGAAACGGCAGCCAGCTTTCCCGGTCCGGGCAGTGGCTGGCACCCTGAATCTGGAGGAACTGGAAAAGAAGGCTATTGCAGCAGCCATCTGGAAACACGGAGGAAATATGTCGCGGGCTGCCGAAGAACTTGGTCTGGGGCGAACCACCCTGTACCGTAAAATGGAAAAATATGGCATTTGAATCTCAAAATAAATTACCGGCATGATGATCTCCAATTTCAGATTACGTATTGTTTTCCGCGTGGTACTAATCGGCCTGGTCATGGCCTGGCTGGTTTATGTCCTGAAGAAGGAGCAGCTGTATGTTACAGCGGCTGTATCGGTCCTGATTCTGGCGGGTATGCTGGTTGAGCTGGTCTGGTTCCTGGAAAAAACCAACCGAGACCTGGCCCATTTCCTTTTATCGCTTGAAAGCGATGATCCGGTAATCCGGCCGGTAAACATACACGCCAACCGCTCGTTTGAAGAACTATACAGAGCCATGTCCCGCGTGTCCCGGCGCATGGAAGAGGCCCGCACCGACCGCGAGGTGCAGTTCAGGTATCTACAGACCGTAATTAACCATGTGGAAGTGGCCATGATTTGTTTTCGCGAAGATGAAGGGGTGGAACTGGTGAACAAGGCGGCATGCAAGCTTTTTGGGCTGGGAAAAATCAGAAATCTCAGAGATATTTAATCCGGGTATCCGGCCCTGTACCGGCTG
>DQWH01000011.1 GCA_011042635.1 Bacteroidota bacterium
GGTATTGTGGGTATTGCTCTGGTGTACTTTATTGCCGAAGATGCCGAAGAAACCAAAAAAGCCCTGATGGGATGTGTGGCCTGGACCGTTACCTGGGTCGTTTTCTCCCTGGTTTACTGGCTGGCAGTTGGCGCCACCTTCTGGTCTTATTATTAGATCGTATTCAGAAAACCGGAAAAAACTTCCAATCTTTAGGTTAGGAAGTTTTTTTTCATTTTTTTTCGGATATGATTCGACCGGTTTTTGTTACCATCCTGTTCCTGGCCTTTGCGGCCGGCAAATCTCCCGCCCAGTCATTCTACCGCATCAGCGGCGATTACGTGATCAAGGCCCGCCTGGCCGATACCACCTCCCAGCTGGTGATGGGTAAGTTTTATTACGACCGGAACATAAAAAAAATAGTGTATATCAATTCCTTTCCGGAAAAGGAAACCTGGGTCACCTGCGACAGTTCCCTGTATCTGTTTGTTGACGGGGAACTTATCCGGCGGCAGCAGGTACCCCCGGCAGCCGAATTTACCATTTTTCACCTGGCCCTGGAAAACCAGCTCGATCATTTCGGACTGAAAAACACCTTTTACCGGATCGAGCAGGTGAAAAAGCAGGGCGACCTGGTGGTCACTACCTGGGCTCCCCATAAAAAGCTGGCCGACCTTTTCGGCAGGGTGATGATCTCGAACAAAAACCGCCGTATCCACGGCATTGTGTTCTTCGACCATGAAGGAGAACTGGTGAAAAAACAATTTTTCGAGAATTTTGTCCGGGTAAACGGGCTGGATTTCCCCACCGATGTGGTGGAGATCATTTACAGCGAGGGGGAAGAACATTACCGGAAAACAACCTACCGGAATATCCGGGTGAATGAATGGGAACATGAAGACATATACGATTATCCTCTTCCTGTGCTGTAGTGCGGCTGTATGGGGCCAGACAGCCGAAGAGCTGGAGCTGCTGAAACAGCATGCCCGGCATGAGGAAAGGGCAGAAAGGTTTGCCTTTCTGAAGGAAAGCTCCAATGAGCTGGAGCGGTTTACTTCCGTCCTTTTTCTGGCCTACAAGGCCTTTATCTCTTCGCAGGATGCCATTTCCTGCGTTTTCTACCCTTCCTGTTCAGAATACGCCGTTCAGGCTATCCAGCAGCAGGGATTATTTATCGGCCTGCTGAACACCTTCGACCGGCTTACCCGCTGCAATGCCCTGAGCCCTGAAAATTATCCCATTCACCCCGGGACCAACCTGTTTTATGATCCTGTTGAACCTGAAGAGCATGTGCACTAGAAAAGGATTATCCGTTACCTTTCTCATCGTTTTCCTCTGTCTGCCTCTTTATCCGCAGACACAGGAAACGGATTATTACAACCTGCAAAATACCCTGAAATTTTCCGATTTCCTGATCCGTACCCGGCAGTACGAGCTGGCGGCGCAGGAACTGGAACGGGCAGCCTTTCTTGCTCCCGGAAACCGGGGAGTGCAACTGAAACTGTTGAAAACCTACCGGCTGGGAAAGCAGTACCATCAGAGCATCAGCACGGTGGAAAGGTTGTATATGAACCGGTTAATGGAAATGCCGGCCGAATTCGGAAAAGAATACCTGCGTTCCCTTATCCTTTCGGGCGATTACGACCGGGCGGATTATTTTATCGGGACTGCCGGTAACCTGGAGCAGGCCGACCGGAACAACTATACCCTGAGCATCCTGTTGCTGAAAAGGAACTGGGAGGAAGCCCGGGCCTTTGCTGCAGAGAACCTGCCCGTTAACATGCGCCTGGCCGGGATTGCCGGCGAATCGGAATCAATCAGATATAAGAGTGCCGGGCTGGCCCTGGCCATGTCGGCCATTGTACCCGGCTCGGGGAAGATCTATACCGGAAAATGGAAAGACGGACTGATATCCCTGGTCTTTGTTGCGGCTAACGCTTACCAGGCATACCGGGGTTTCAACAAACACGGGATAGAAAGCGTGCACGGCTGGGTATTCTGCACCCTGGCAACCGGTTTTTATGCCGGCAATGTGTACGGGTCGTATAAATCGGCCCGTATCTATAACAACCGACTGGATGAAGCCCTTCAGCAAAAAGCACTGGATACTTTTCGTTCTGGGCTCTAGCCTGTGGTTTCCGGCAGCTGCCCGGAACACGGAAAGGATCATTGCCCTGGCCGATTCCCTTTTCCGCCAGGAAAGGTACGACCATGCGATAAAGGAATACCAGCGCGCCCTGTATTTCAATCCCGGTTACCGCCGGGCACATATCACATCCCGCCTGGGCCATACCTGGTTTTTGAGGCACGACTATGCCCGGGCCGCACAGTATTATGATATTGCCCTGAACCTGCAGGAAAACGACAGCCTTCGCATGGAGCTGCATTTCAGAAAGGTCCTTTGCCAGATGCTGGATAAAGAGTATCAGTTCGCCCTGATCGAGCTGTTCGGGATGCCCGAAACTATGCCCGGCTATTTCAGGAAACGGCGGGATTTTTACCTGGGCACCTGTTACTATTACCTGGGCAGCCTTGAGGAAGCCGCCCTGGCCTGGGAAGAAGCCCTGCAGGATGCCCCCCGGGAAAGGCAGCAAGCCCTCAACCGCCTGCTCAGGGGCAGGAACAAATACTACCGTCCCAATCCCAACACCGCCTGGTACCTCAGTCTGATCCTTCCCGGTATGGGACAGTTTTATGCGGGAGATATCCGGAACGGGATCAATTCCCTGGTGCTGAATACAGGTATTGTTTACCTGGCCTACACCACGGCCATTAATTACACGGTGATCGATGCCGTGGTTTCCATCCTGCCCTGGTTGCAGCGGTACTGGCAGGGCGGATTCATGAAAGCCAGCGATATAGCCCGGCGGAAAAGGGAGGAGAACCGGGAAGAATTGTTGATGGAAGTGTATTCTCTTTTTGAAGAGGAAAGGAAGTGAGGTAGCTCCTTCCCGGGAAAAGGGGGTATTCCGGCGAAAAACAGCATGTAACCTTTTTGTTTTTCTATCCTTATCATTTCGTCTGGCTTCTCCGCAAAAGCCTTCAGATTTACCCCGGTAAATATTCTTAAAATGATTATGATGATGCAATGTGGTGTCCGGGGGTTGTTAATAACCTGGAGAATAGTTAATACCCAAAAATACTCCCCACC
>DQWH01000136.1 GCA_011042635.1 Bacteroidota bacterium
CCATTTTCAATAAGGCTATCCTTCCGCAAACCTTGCGAAACAAAAAGATTAGGGCTCTATTTTATGGGAGATCACGAAAGACATGGAAATTTCAATTGGTCAATTTCTTCCATTTCCGGCAGATTTATTTTTTGTACACATTGAACTGATTTTTGTTCATTTTACTGAATAAACACAAACAATCATGAGGGAATTCTTCAGCCTGCTGGAGAAAAAAAAGATCCGGCTTCCGCAGGATGTACATGATCTGCTTAGCCGGTCACGGAGCTTCCGGATTTTCAGTTCTGTGGAAGATTTGGCGGTAGCAGCGGCATGGGGGCCGGCAGGAATACCTTTAATGTAAAATACAATAATCCATCATCAGATAGTTCCCCTGCCCGGTAATGGGTCAGGCGGTAAACAACATGCCCAGGGGATCTACGACCCCCTTGATGGTCACTCCAAAATTCTTTTTCGATGCCAAAGACGTCAGGCTCATAACGGGAACATCCGATTCATTTATAATATGGTGCGCAAAAGCACCGATGTAATTGTCGTAAGTATATCCCTCCTCGTGCGTCATCACCAGGATCATTCCCGCCCCGATCTCTTTTGCATATTCCAGTACCCTGACATAAGGATGTGTTTCCGAACGTTCAAAGAGCTTGATATGACATTTCACCCCGTTTTCTTCCAGGCTTTTCTTCGCATCTTTCAGCCTCCGGTAAATCCTGCTCTCCTTGATACTTATCCCTCCGATGACCACCGACACCAGGTAGATCTCCGCTCCGTAATTCAGTCCATACACCAGGGCGCTGAAGAGTTGACGCATGAAACTCCGGGTCAGATCCAGGGGAACGACAATCTTGTCGCCAAGCTTTGTTACATTTCCTTTCACCGTAAGGACCGGCACAGAAGATTTCAGGGTTACATGGTACACGGTAGTACCCAGTTCCTGCTCCGCTCCCGACCCCTGATGATTTTCTCCCAGAAAGATCATGCGTGCCCGTATATCTTCCGCCACCTCCAGAATTTCTTCATAGGGTTTTCCCCTTTCTACCCGGGTGCTGATCTTCAACCCGGGATATTCATCCTTAACGGAAGAAGCGAACTCCAGCATCCTGTCTTTGGCCTGATCGGTGATCCTGACCAGCTGGTCGCCTGATGAGAAAAATTCCGCCAGAAGGCCGGGCGTTTCCAGCACATTCAACAGCACTATGCTGAACTTCTGGTCAGAGGCAAAGCGGCAGGCTACCCGGAAAGCTTTGATGGAAGGGTCTTGGAAATCGAACGGTACGAGCAGGTTTTTCATAGCTCACTGTGTTTTTATTGTTAAGCAGAACTGTTTCCTATTCGGCAAGGTTTTTTGTGCATAAACTCAATGCAAAATAAGCAGGTTTTGTTCAATTATTGCATATTCGTCCCATGTTTATCGGGTATTGTCCATGCATTCTGCGGTGCGGAGATCAGGTTTGTCTGGTTCGTTTCCTTTGCCGCGAGATGAAACCCATGATCAACGGGAAAACCAGCAGGATCAGTACCGAGGTGACCATCAGGCCATATCCCACCCCCAGCCATTCCGCACAAAAACCGAGTACCAGGGCCAGCAAAGCCGCAAACAGGGTTTCCGCCTGCGATTCGGCCGACAGGGCCGAAGCCAGGATATCCTGATCCAGTTTTTCCGATACATAGGCAATGCCCGCCGGTTTACGCAGGTTCTCGAGTATAAACACCAGAAAATAAAAGAAAATGGCCAGAAGCACCATGCCCAGTTCATAAAATAATCCGCTCAGCATACCTGCCGCCACCCCTGCGATCAGGGTTAGGTTGACCACCAGACCGATCCTCCCCACACGTTCTGTAACTTTTCCGGAAGACCTGGAAGCAAAAGAGGTAAGAAAATACAGGATAAAATAAAAAACACCGACCAGCATCGCAGCACGTTGCTTATCTTCCAATCCCACCATCAGAGGCAGTCCAAGGGCAAAGGTCCGGATAAACGGCTGCAGATAATCTTTCACTGCTTTGTAATATCCACTGAAAGAGGAGACATTCAGGATAGCTCCCAGTACCGCCGGATTCCTGAATGAGTGAACAAACTGTCCCACCACTTTTTTATAGTTCTTCCCGATATCCTTCAGCCCCGCGCCCCTTTCTTTTCCGTCAAGGACAGAGGGGTAGCTGATCATCAGTAACATATCCAGCACGTAGGGAATGGTGGAATACAGAAAAACCGACTGATATGATCCCTCGTGGAAAACGATGAGGGCGGCCAGCAGGGAAGACAGGGCCGAACCCATCTGCGACCATCCCCGGGTATGACCATAGTAATGGGTTTTCTGATCTTCCCAGCCGTTGATCCTGAGGTACTCGAAGATCATGGCCTTATGGGTACCGGTGCGTAAGGCATCTCCCAGGGAAAAAAGCAACATGGCTCCGATAAAAGCCGCAAATCCCGATGTGAGACCGAAAACGACGAAGGATGCGATGTAAAACATGAAGCAAGCGATCATAGCTTTTCGCCGCCCCATGGCATCGGCCAGGATCCCCGAGGGAACCTCGAAAATATTCCTTGTTACCTCACGGATGGCATACAGGGTGCCGATCTGCGGATAACCCAGCCCTTTCTCCAGAAAGAACAGGAGCAGAAAGGGATCGAAGAATTTCAGGTTCTTCAAAAACCCGTACAGGCTGAACTTGTAATACTGTAAATCTTTCCGGAAACGGGCAGGCATAGTAGGGGAAAATATCTACCCAAATATAGGAAAACAGAACAAATCCCGCAGAAAGATGTTAATTTCATGATTGAAAAAAACCAACGATGATCGCACTTCTTTCTCCCGCCAAGACCATGAATATGGATGTCTGCCTGCCGGAGGTTCCCCTGACCAACCCCGTTTTCCTTCGCGAATCAGATAAACTGATGAAACAGCTCCGGAAACTTAGTCCGGAAGAACTGGAACGGCTCATGGACACAGCCCGGGACTGGCCCGGCTTACGTTTGAACGGAACACCCGGTGGACCCTTCCCTTCACTCCGGAAAACGCCCGGCCTGCCATGCTGGTATACAGCGGCCAAGCATACCGGGGACTGATGGCCGGCACTTTCGACAGGGAAGAGCTTTTGTTTGCCCAGCAGCATA
>DQWH01000210.1 GCA_011042635.1 Bacteroidota bacterium
CATGTACGGTCCGGCACCTTACATTGCCATGCGTGATGTCGGGGATTATGTCACCTTCAATCTGCACAGGGAACCTTTCATGATCAGCAAGCAGGTAAATTATAAAAAGATCATTATCTTAAACAACGTCTCCACCAAAGACAACTTCGACGGGGTCCTTTCCGTTAAAGTGATCAACCAGGAGAATGACCGGGTTATTTTCAGCGAAACGACAGCCATTCATCTAAAAGCGGGTAAAGAGACAAAGCACTCCATTTCATTTATCAATGTTGATACAGCCAATTGTCTGTTGCAATGTTCTTTCAAACCTGAAAAATCGGAAAATGTCATCACTGCCAGCGTTGGAGCTCCGTACATCCTGACTCCTCCGCCACCGGCATCCCCACGCATCAACGGCCCGCGGGTATATGGGGCACGTCCCGGCCACCCTTTCCTGTACCGTATCCCCATCACCGGGAAACGTCCTGTCACCGTTGAAGTCAAAGGATTACCGGAGGGATTAAAAGCAGATGAAAAAACAGGGATTATTACCGGTAAGATCATCCGGAAGGGAGACTATCCGGTCATCATTACGGTCCGCAATACTGCAGGCACTGACACAGCCACCCTGCTTATCAGGGCCGGTTCGACCCTGGCCCTGACCCCGCCAATGGGTTGGAACAGCTGGAACGTCTGGGGGTTAAGCGTAGATGCAGATAAGGTGAAGGCCGCTGCAGATGCTTTTCTCTCCACCAGCCTGGCCGACCACGGCTGGAGCTATATCAACATTGACGACGGTTGGGAAGCTCCTCAACGCACACCCGACGGTGCCATTACAGGCAATGAGAAATTCCGCAATTTCAAAGACTTGTCCGGATACGTTCACAGCAAAGGACTGAAACTGGGCATATACTCCAGTCCCGGGCCATATACCTGCGGCGGTTATCTGGGCAGTTATCAGCATGAATTTCAGGATGCAAAAACCTGGGCCGACTGGGGTATTGATTACATCAAATACGACTGGTGTTCCTACGGAAAAATCGCCAAAGACAACAGCCTGGAGGAACTTCAGAAACCTTACCTCCTCATGCGCAAGGCCCTGGATGCCGTCAACAGGGATATCATTTACAGCTTGTGCCAGTACGGTATGGGACATGTTTGGGAATGGGGTGCTAAAGTGGGGGGAAACCTGTGGCGTACCACAGGAGATATCACCGACACGTGGAACAGCATGTCCGGCATCGGTTTCCGTCAGAATACGGCCTCACCCTATGCCTCCCCCGGCCATTGGAATGACCCGGATATGCTGGTGGTTGGCTGGGTAGGCTGGGGACCGGATATTCGCCCCACCCGCCTGACCCCCGATGAACAATATACCCATATTTCCCTCTGGTCTCTTCTGTCAGCTCCCCTGCTCATCGGCTGCGACCTGTCACGCATGGACGACTTCACCATGAGCCTCCTCACCAACGACGAAGTGCTGGCCGTAAACCAGGATCCGCTCGGAAAACAAGCCGACAAAGTCTATGTAAATGGAAACATACAGTATTGGACCAAACCGCTGGCAGACGGAACCCATGCTGCCGGAATCTTTAACCTGGGGAAAGAAAAAGAAAAAATTTACGTGAGGTTTTCCGATCTGAAACTAAAAGGAGATACTTATGAGGTCCGGGATTTGTGGAGACAGAAAAATCTGGGGACTTTCAACGACAGGATTGAACTAAAGATTCCATCGCACGGGGTTGTTTTGTTGAAGATAAAGCAGAAGTCATAGTTTCGGGTTCTGTGTTCACGGGTTGTGGTCTGGTTTTATTTTTTTAGATATTCATTACTCAACACATGTCTGAATTCAGTCAAAAAAAAGAAGCAAGAGTTAAAGCGCTGGTTGAATTGACCCGGCTGCTGATTCGGGGTGCACGCGGTACTGACCTGAGGGATCAGTACCGTCTGTTATTCAAAGGGCTGGTGCCGGCAGATATCATCACTGCCGTAGATGAGCTGTACCAACAGGAAATTCCGCTGGAAGAGCTGAAAACCGGAATCAACAAAATGCTGAATCTTTTTCAAGTCCGCATACAGGAATATCCGGCGCTGAAACCCGGGGAAGGGACTTTCCTGTGGTACCTGAACCGGAACAATGAAGCACTGAAGAAAAAACTGTCGGCCCTGCGTCCGAAAAACACACAGCTAAACCGAAATCCCGGCGATAATAAGCTGCGTAAAGAGATGCTGAAAGCATTTCGTGAAATCGAAAGCTTTATCCACCTGTATGAAATCAAAGAAAATGTCCTTTTCCCGGCCCTGGAAAAACAGTGGTCTGATTACCGATGTGTGCAGGTTATGTGGTCTTACCATGACGATATCCGTCGCGACCTGAAACGTCTGATTGATGAATTGGACAAAGAACCGTTTGATATCAAAGCCTTCAACCGTTTTCTGGGAAGCGTTTATTATAACATGCATACCATCGTTTTCAGGGATGATAAGATCCTCACACCGGTGATGCTGGAAACCTTCCCTGAAAATCTTCTGGACCAGCTGCTGGAAGAAAGCCTCGGGCTGGATTTTCCTTTTACAAAGCCGGAAAGAGAATCTTTACATAAGCAGAAGGGAAAGGATGTCATGCCGCAGGATCTGATTGATCTGGGCACCGGAAAAGTAACTCCTGAACAGATTACCCTGATGTTCAACCATCTGCCGGTGGATATCACCTATGTGGATGAGAACGACGAAGTACGTTTCTTCTCCACGCCTGAAAAACGGATTTTTACCCGCAACATTTCGATCATAGGCAGGAAAGTGCAGAATTGTCATCCCCCGGATAGCGTTCACATCGTGCAGAAAATCGTGGAGGCTTTTCGAAAAGGAGAAAAAGACGAGGCTTCTTTCTGGATCTACAGAAAAGATGATTACCTGTTGATCCGTTATTTTGCCGTACGCTCAGAAACCGGCAAATACAAAGGCGTACTGGAGGTTACACAGGAGATCGGGGATATCCAAAAGATCAGGGGTGAGCAAAAATTGCTGGACTGGGAAGAGGGATAATCCCTGAGATATACATATTTAAATACATATTTAAATGCATATTTAAATATGTATAATTATTTTACTTTCCTCTTATTATGCC
>DQWH01000178.1 GCA_011042635.1 Bacteroidota bacterium
ACCAGGCTCATGCCCTGGAGCGTGGCAGGGGTTTTCAGATGGGTCAGTTCGGTGATTGTCGGGAACAGGTCAATGAACTCTGCCAGAGAGGAGGTCTGCTGGTTGGCGGGATATCCCGGGGCAGAAATGATCAGGGGTGCATGTGTGGCCTGCTCAAAATTTGTGTGCTTGCACCAGAGCCCGTGATCGCCCAGGTGCCAGCCATGGTCGCCCCAGAGGATGATGATGGTATTATCAGCCATTCCCAGTGATTTGAGGCTTTGCAGAACCTTCCCGATCTGGGCATCAACATAGGAGACACAGCTGTAGTAGGCCCTGATCAGCTGGATCTGTTTCTCTTCATCGAGATCCCCTTTGGCCGGAATATCCGAATAGCTGCGTAACTCTCCCCATGTGGTGTAGGCCAGGTCGGGGGAATGGGCGGCGTGCTCCTGAAAGGGGTTCATCCGGAAGGGCGTATCCTCATACAGGTTCCAGTATTTCAGCGGCGCTGCAAAGGGCAGGTGAGGCCTGTGAAACCCGAGGGCCAGGAAGAAGGGTTTGTCCGAATTGCTGAACTCCTCCAATGCCTGGATCCCTGCGTTGGCGATGGCACCGTCGGCATAGGCATCATCGGGAACATCCAGGAATTCAACAGCAGGTGCCACGCCTCTTTCCTTCATAAGATCAGTGGTCTGTCGCCAGTTAAAATTTTTACGGAGCGCTTCATGGTAGACTTCCTGGGCTTCGGGGGACTGATAGTGTCCGTTTGCAGGAAAATCGTACCCTGAAGCATAGGCCAGTTCCTCATCTTTGATCACCGGTGAGCTCCAGGAGGGTCTGTCATTGTTCCTAGCCCCATGGATCAGTTTCCCGAATCCGCGGGTGGTATAACCATTCTTTTTCATGAACTGGGGCAGGGTAAGGATATCGGGATGGACGTCACGCATGAAGGTCTGCAGGTCCCAAACCCCGGTGTAATCCGGGCGCATCCCTGTAAACAGGCTCACCCGGGAAGGGGCACTCACGGCCTGCTGGCAGTATGTCCCTGTGAAGACCGTGCCAGACTGTGCCAGGCCGTCAATATTTGGGCTCCGGGCCAGGGGGTCTCCAAAACAGCCCAGGGTAGGTTTCAAGTCATCCACCACGATAAAAAGGATATTTGGCCGCTTCTGAGGGGGCGTTATCGATTTTCCTGCCGAAGGGCCACTCCCCATCAGAAGAATTGTCCCGCCTGCTGCCACCAAACCAGGTGATAATGAGATGATTGTGTTCATTTTATTCTTTTTTGATCAGTATGAAATCTTGTGCAGTTTCCTGTCCGTCAATCCAGACCTGGACCAGGTAGGGGCCGGGCGAGATGCCGGGTTGCAGATGGAACGGAACGTGACTGGTGATGTTTTCGACCTGGAGGATCCTGCCAGTCAGGTCGCTGATGCTGACCCGGAATGAAGTGCCGGGTGCATCATCCTTCTCCCGGACCCAGAAGTACCCGGAACAGGGGTTGGGATGGACCAGGAAACCGGTGTTTTCCTGAAGATCCTCCATACCTGTCATGACAGGGGTTCCCGGAAAATAATGTTCGTAATATTGTCCCAGGCTGATCGCTATGAAATCGATCAGCAGCCCGCTTCCCTCAGCCAGTTCCAGGGACAGTACAGCCCCCGTATCAGCGGGAAGGTATACCGGGTGCTGAACAGTTGCCCAGCCTGTTTCCGGACCTGGTGGGATCTCGAAGCTTGTTTCATTTCCAAACCCGCTGTCAGCACCTTTACGGGACCTGAGTATAAGCCTGGCAGCCAGCGGCCCTTCGTTCCTGACCCTCAGGTAAACCCCGAAATCTCCAGACTTTCCCTGGTAGATCCCCGGCACCATGAAAGCGTCCCCGGCCTGTGACATACGGATGGCAGTTTCAGAGGCATCTGTCCGGGAAGCATCAATCGTACAACCGGTAACCGGGACTCCTTCCTCGGCTTCATACCTGGCGAGCAGGGTCTCTACAAGATCGGCCCGGAGGTATCTGGTTGAAGGATCCTGCTTTTGAAGGTTTGTCCATGGCCCGATTCCTTTGGAATCAGGGCTGTCATTGTACATGTTCCAGAGTGCATGGGCAAAGCCCTGGTATTCAGCCTGGTTCCGGATCCACCACAGCCATCTTTTGCGATCGGCCAGGGGAGCTGCATTATCCACCCCGTATTCACCCAGGTACACAGGAAGGGGAGAGCTGTTATTCCTTGCTGCCCAGTTGCTATTGGCTGTGCTGACTTCCGTGAATGCAGCAGTTACCGCCACCCAATCCGGATCGCTGTCCCCGCTAGCTGCCCAGTTCTGGGTTTCTCCCATGGTGCCCTGATTGGTGAATGGTCTTGGATCGTAGTAATGGTATGTTCCGATGAGTGCGGGATCATCCGGAGGGAAAATATCCTGGTCGAACGCATCGATCAGGGCTTGCCGGGTTGAGAAGCCCTGACCAGAAACAATCACCATCCGGTGTTCATTCCCGGGAACAGACCTGATCTCAGACAGACTGCCATGGACCAGATCATATAAATTGTAATCATCATGGGGTTCATTCATGATCTCAAAACAGAGGCTCTCGACGGGATGCTGGCTGAATGTCAGGGCGATCTGATGCCAGATGGCTCTGAGACGCGGCAGATCTGCATTTGTATATACTTCATTATACTGATGCAGGGGATCCAGGACCACCATCAGCCCATGGTCGAGCAGAATATCTACGCAGGACCGGACATAATTCAGCCGGACCGGGTCTATCTCATAAACAGGTGCCGGGCCTGTGTATCGATCCAGTTTGGCTCCCAGCCGGATATGGGTAAAGTGGTTCTCAACAAGGATTTCAGCATCCCTGGTGTCAAAATAAAACCCATCAACCTTGGCGGCCATGAGGTTGGCCCCTTTCCCCATCTTCTGGAGAAATAGAAATGCTGTTTCCCGGTTGGGTCCCTGTGCATGAAGACTTAGAAACAGGAAGATCAACAGGAGGGTGAGCAGGGGTCTGGCCATGTCACATTTATTTTTTTACAACACGGGTCATAATCC
>DQWH01000101.1 GCA_011042635.1 Bacteroidota bacterium
ATCATCCGGCCTTGCAGTGGTCTCACCGGACGCTTTTTGGTTGCTGGCAGCGGATAAACGGTCTTCCTTGTTCGTTTTCTCGTATTGCTGATCCGGCATTTTCTCTTTGGCCAGGCAGAGGCTATCCGGGAAGGTCTGCACCGGAGCAAGAACACCCTCCCGCCCCGGCGCGGGGCCCGGTTCAGCATGCAGAAAGTGACAGGTAATTACAGGATAGTCCGAAACAACATTTTGCCTATATTTGAAGAAAAGATGATATGTCTGCAAAAATTTACCAGATTCAAATTGCCCTGAAAGGAATTAAGCCGAAGATCTGGAGACGGTTATTGGTGCCCTCCGACTTGTTGTTATCGGATTTTCATAAGGTAATTCAAACCTCCATGGGGTGGACCAATTCACATTTGCATCAGTTTATTAAGGACAACACTTTTTATAGTGCGAGAATGCAGGATGATGATTTCTGGGATGAAATGGATAATGTGGATTACAAAAACATGAAATTATCCGATCTGTTGAAAAAGGAGAAAGAGAAGATGGTTTATGAATATGATTTCGGTGACGGGTGGGAACATGATATTATTCTGGAAAAAATACTTCCGGTTGATAAGAATACAAAGTATCCCGTCTGCCTGGCAGGCAAGATGAGCTGCCCGCCGGAGGATTGCGGAGGTGTATGGGGATATGCCGACATGTTGGAAATATTGAAAGATCCTGACCATGAGGAATATGAAACTTATGTCGAATGGCTGGGCGGAGAATTCGACCCTGAATATTTCGATAAGGACTTGGTGAATCAATTGTTGATGGAAGAAGAGTACGGCTGTCGGGAATAATAATTAACCGGCATGTTCCGGCTAATTACAGACGCTACCTGCCCGGTGCTGCCATCGCGGGGCGCTGGAATCGCGGAAAGCACACAAACCGGAGAATAACGCCATGGACACGGCCGCTGCTATGGGCAGCGAATTGTTAACGGAAGATCAATACCGGGAGCTGCAGAAACCCGGAAAGTTCGGTACGAAAACGTCGACCCGGGTGAAGACTCCTCCTGAGATCAGAAAACCCGGCGGCGCACTCTTTTGTGATCGTCGCTACGACCATGTCTTCGTGTATCACAACTTGGCAGAATCTTACTAGGCAGCCGGGGGGCGCGGTTCGCTGAGGATATGCATTATGCACAGACAACCATTTTTGAGTTGGAGAACGGACCACGTCCCTTTCCACCGGCTCTCGGATAATGAACCGGCAGGTTTTTGTGATATTTAAGCGGAAAATATTTTCACAACCTTACAGAATTCCCTTACTGTAAGGGTATCTACGTAGTTATCTACGTAGAAAACTACGTAGAAAACTACGTAGATGGCTACGTAGATGGCTGACCTGCAATCAATTTGCCGCCGTATCAGGCGGTTTCCATCATGACCGGAGCGAATGCACGGCGCGGAAGTCAAGCAAAAAACCATCGAACCGCGTAGCGGCGGCCTGTTTGAATAAAAACAGTCATATTCTTTATGAATGAAAGGGAGTTGTTAAAAACGCAACACTCCGAAATTCCGTTAACAAACTTTAAGAATACTTAACCTTTCCTTGACACTAATCGGTGAATTTTACCTGTAAATTTGTAACAAACGGATTTGTTCATCGTCTTTTCATAAAAAGGGGTCAAAAAAACAGATCTATGTCGGCAGGAGTCTCCATGATAAGAGAACAAGAGGAAAGGCTGGAAAAGCTGGAAAGGCAAAAGAGCAGGCTACAGGCCCATCTGCAGTCTGACCTGTCCGACCGCAACAAGCCGTGCTGCGTGAAAGCCCGCATCAGGCTGGAAATGATCAACAATTCCCTCAATGAGGCCTATTCCCAGCTGGCCCTGCTCCGGATCCGCCAGATGATGGGTTTCTGACAACCAGTCTGTCTGTTTTACGGGTTTTCTCAGAGAATAAATGGTACCAGCGCTTTTCGTTCAGCCGGATAATCTGCGAATTTCCTCCTGTACCACCGGTGATGGTCCAGGGCCCGCGGTAACAGGTTCACCACGGTCCATACAAAAAACGAAAAAGCCGCCGGCGACCAGGTCATCAGGGCGAATCCTCCCCATTCAACCATCTCTCCCAGAAAATTGGGACAGGAAACATACCGGTACATGCCTCCCCGGGGGATGATATATTCCCCGGGCAGCAATACTTTCCGGAGATTCAGTAACCGGTTGTCTGCCCACCAGTTGAGTGACAATCCCCCGATGAAAAGCGCTGCCCCCGCGAGAAACCTCACATCGAACAGCCAGGCGGGGAAGGCATGGGCGGCGGCATTCCCCAGATACCAGCCGTTCAGGATCCCGTTCACCAGGTTGAAGAAGAAAGCCATTGCCATCACCACAACAGGCATTTTCCTCCGATGATTCCTGATCCTGAAAGGATACACAAAGCTGCGGTGGGTATAATGAACCACCCAGGCCAGGAAAAATAGCAGGTGCAGGGTGTTTTTCTGGCCGTTTCCGGTAAGAAAAAAGAAAACGAAAACCAGCAGGGCAGGGGCTTCCATGATCATCCACGCCAGCCGGTTGTTCATTACCGGCCCCCATTTCGTGGTGGTATGCCGGCCATAGGGGGCCGTGACCTTCAGCAGCAAAGGAAAGAGCAGCACGGCAAAAAGGGTCCATCCAGCCAACAGTCGGGTAAACAGGTATATATCCATTATTTGCTTTCTTTAAAATGATGCATGAACCATTCCAGGGTATCGGCAACGGTCTCTTCCAGAGGCCGGGCAGTAAACCCCAGTTCTTTTTTTGCCTTTTCCGCACATATATTCCGGTGGCCGGTTTCGATAGTCCGCAGGGCCTCCCGGGTATAAAGCACCTGCTCGCCGCGGATCTTCGACCAGAGCCTGATCAGGGGCAGACCGGCCCTGGCCGCCCACAGCGGAGCGC
>DQWH01000059.1 GCA_011042635.1 Bacteroidota bacterium
GGCGGGGGCAGAAAAGAAAATCCCGGGATGTTCCATCCCGGGATTGGAAGCAGTGATCCAGGAAGGATTCGAACCTTCGACCCACAGTTTAGAAGACTGTTGCTCTATCCCCTGAGCTACTGGACCAACTTTCACTTCTTGTCAAAATGCTCCGGAAGACTGTTGCTCCCTGCCTGCCGGACCATTTCGACGGGCAAATTTACATCTTTTTAGGCTGGATGAAAAGTGTTTTTGCGTTTTATCTGCTCACCTGAGATAAGGCTCAACCGGTTTTTTTAATACGGAAAATCTCCGGAATAATCCTGCCTGTTTTTTCTGTTGAAATAAACTTTCTGTAAAGTTTATACAATGAATCTTATGTAAATCCAAGGCTACGTAGGAAACTACGTAGATAACTACGTAGATAACTACGTAGCTACCTACGTAGATGATTAACGGCTCTGAATTCAGGAATTTAGTGCAATATGTATTAAGTTATATTTTCATGACTTGTAAGTGGTGATATTACCGGAAACGTGTTAACCTGGTATTCCAGACAAAAAACATTTCATTTTTAGAAAAAGAGAAACAGCCGCTGGGGGTGTGAGTGAAACAAGACATCCGGGTTGTGCAAAAATTCATTAAATTGTTGGGCCATTATGGATCAGGCAGGGTATGGGAGTCTTTGCGGTTGTGCAACAAATATTTATAAGTTATGGGATTTAAAAAGTTAATTGTTTTTACGGTTATTCTCCTTTTCGGCCTGTTGCCGGGAGTTTCCCAGGAACCTGTGTTTGTCAGGGGGGACAAGATAGTACATATCAGTATCGGAATGGGAAGTGCTCTGTATACGGGGATGAATTACAAAACCTCGGTGCCTCCCCTTTCCATTTTCCCCGAATACGGGATAGCTGACGAACTGATCGGCCATGGGGCGGTTGGCGTAGGACCGTTTGTGGGATATGCTGCCTATAAATGGGATCTGGTGGATTTTGGCTGGAAATATTCGAATGTGATCCTGGGAGGAAGGGGGAATTTCCATTATCCCCTGATCAACGACCTGGATACCTACACCGGTGTAATGATGGGGTACAATCTGACCACCGTCAGGGAATTCGGCAGTGTACTGCCGGGCTACGAAGCCGAAGCCGCCGCCAAAGGGTTCGTGTGGTCGTGGTTTGTGGGAGCCCGGTATGAAGTGATGGGAAACCTGTCTCTGACCGCCGAACTGGGATATGGCATATCCTACCTCAGCGTGGGAATGGCCTGGGAATTGTAAATATGGCTGAAACGAACCGGCAGACGGTCCTGGCCGGTTATTTTCCCAGATATTGCCGGCTCAGCGTGTCATACAGGAGCATTTGCCCGGTGACCTCTCCGTTTCTGTCGAACAATCCTCCTCCCCTGAAGCCAATGGGTTCCCAGGCACAGGTCCCGTTACCCGGTCCATTGGGGAGCGAAAATACTATTTCGTGGATTTCCCTGGCATAGGCCCCGTATTCCACCACATTGACAGGTTTCCGATAGCGTTCCGCCAGTCGGGTCAGGTTGTACTTCAGATCATCCAGGGTACCGTGCCAGCGCGGGTAATACGACAGTCCCATTACGTCGAATTCAACACCCCTTGCCATCATGTTGTCGAACCAGAACACGGCTTCTTCGTGCTGCCCGCCCAGGGCCACATGCATCATGACCGGCACTTCGGGGAACACTTTCTTTACGCCTTCTGTTCCGGCTTTCAATAACTGTGCAAGTCTGTCGGGGTTGCTGATATGCCCTTCCGGCCACAGGATGCCGTGGTTAATTTCATTGCCTACCTGAACCATGCCCGGTGGGGTTCCTTGTGCTTTCAGGGCTTCAAGCACCCGGACGGTATACTGCTTCACGGAGTCTTTAAGGGCCGGGAAATCCAGGTTCTTCCACGCCAGGGGCTTGTTCTGCCGCTGCGGGTCGGCCCAGTAATCGCTGTAATGAAAGTTCAGCAGCAGTTTCATGCCTGCTTCCCTGATTTGCTTCGCCATTTTCAGGGTTTGTTCCAGACCGCAAAAGCCTTCCTCTGAATAGCCTCCTTCCGCTTCGGGATGGACGAATATCCGCAGGCGGATGTAATTGAACCCATGGCCGGCCATGATCTGAAGTGGATCTTTCTGCACTCCGTTCTCAAAGAACTTCCGCCCTCCGGCCTCAAGCTGGGGAAGGAAGGATACATCTGCCCCGATCATTTTTCCGGCCTGGGTGCTGCTTTGCTTCAGCTGGTCTGATCGGGGCGTCATGTGTACAAAATCGGAAGGCAGGGTATGGATCTCGTGCGAGCCGGGCCACAAACCGCTGGCCCGGGCCTCCACCTGGATTTTACCGGGTGTTGTTCCGGCCACGAAATGAATCTTGCCCTGCCCGTTCACCAGTGTCTGCACATAATATTCCACACCGGCCGTATCGGTTGCCATGGGCAGGCTCTGCCCTTCCGTTCCGGTAAGGAGGGCATCCCCGCTGACATAGATACGGATAGTGTCGGCGGCTGAACGGATTTCCCGGCCGGCACTGTCGGTTACCGCCAACCGGAGAAGGGTATGGTCTTTTCCGTCGGCAATGAGGGTGGTGCGATAGGCCGTGAGCATGACGGAGACTGCTTTTCCCGAATCCACACGGCTTACGGCGGCATATTCCGTTCCCGCACCGGCCGGTGTCTCGGGCAACCGGCAGCAGACAAGGAACAGAAGGGGGATCATAGTTAGGGGGAGGGCGCTTTTCATTTTTTCCTTCTTATGTTATGATGAGAAATTACGTTATTATCCTGTAAAATTATTCATTTATCCTGTACTATTAACTTCCGTATTGTGGAAATCTGCTGTCTTGGTATTCATGCGCAATGGATCCGTTATTACAAACAGGCCGCCGCCAGGCGGCCGGATGGTTTATGGTAATTTGAA
>DQWH01000088.1 GCA_011042635.1 Bacteroidota bacterium
AGCAACGCCGCTGCCACCCCCGTCACCTTACCCGTCTTCCCTTTCGCATTACGTAACAAAAGAGCCCACAGAAACAGGCTCAGGATCACTGGCACCTGATAGGTTATGTATCCTGAAAACCAGTATAATCCCTCGGCCGGTGAAGGGAACAGGGCAAAATACAGCAGAATGAAAAAAGCGGCCAGGGCTGTTCTTTCCCGTTTTTCGGAAATCCTGCCCGATATCCTGTTCACGGACAGATACACCGCACAGACAGTGGTCAGGATCACCAGGGCAGCTCCCCAGCCTGCACCGGCGGGATCGCCGTTGTTCAACGGGTTCAGGTGCGACAGAGCCGTAGCACTGTAGCGCCCCGACCATCTTTTGTACACCCGAACCACATCATCCGGTAAATTTCTTTGTTCGGCCCGCACGGCCAGGGTATAATCATCGGCCTGGGGGTGGTTGTACCGGCACAGGAAGAACATTGGAAACAATACAAGCAGGCAGAGTACAAAGATCATTCCCGGAGCCCTTTCCCTGGAGGAATACATGGAATGATCTGACATGACAGTGAATTTTTTCCGCCGGCTATCAGGTGTCCGGAAAAACAAATATATGAATTCCTTACCGGATTCTTTTCAGCCTGCCGGGGAGGCTCAGCGGTTGAAAAACTCCCAGATCAGATCGCAGGCTTTAATGTCACGTGAAGTTTTCCCGATTATTCTTTCTCCAAGATACTGCCTGCCCCCCGGCCAGGTATGGCCGCCCCCCTGCACTTCCACAAGCACCACTTCATTCCCCCCGTTTTGGTGGAAATACCGGTAACAGGCTACGGTAGTGCCGTCGTCCGGATCCCGGTCGGGAAGATGTTCTATCACGGGAACCGTATCACATCCGTTGATTTTCACCCAGTGCCTTACCGCTTCGCGTGCGGAAAGTACCTCACCCCGCTCCTGTCCCAACACCCGTACCGGACCACCTTCCCAGGACACCAGGGGATCATCGGTCCCGTTGATCAGCAGAATATCCACTCCTTCCGCCGGCCGGCACAGGGTGGCATATTCCCTCCCCATGGTCGCGGCAACCAGGGCAGCTCCGGAGATCAGTTCCGGCAGCTCGCAGGCCAGCCGGTTCGACATAAACCCTCCGTTGCTGATGCCGCAGGTAAAGATCCGTTCTTCATCTACCGGATATTTTTTTCCCAGTTCATGGATCAGGGTTCTGAAGAAACCCACGTCATCGATCCCTTCAGATGCAGCGGTGGAATGATCGCCCTCCCGGCCGTCGTTCCAGCCTTTGTCAATCCCCCGGGGATATACCACCAGGAAACCGTACCGGTCGGCCAGCTCATTAAAGCGGTCATTTGTAAGGGAAACCATTCCCCTGTCCGTTCCTCCCCCGCCATGCAGACATAAAAGCAGGGGGAGCCGTTCCTTTTCGTTCAACGTGGCCGGCTCATACACCAGAAAGGTACGTTCCCTGCCTCCATGATCGAGGTAGTAGCGTATATGGTTTTTCGGTGCAAATGCCTTCTGCGGTGAGAAACATCCGGGAATTAGTGACAGAAGAAGCCAAACACATAAACCACGTACACAGGAAAAAGAGCCGGACGCATTCATACCATTTCACTTTTTTCGTTCATGAAAACCGGAAATAATTTATTTCAATTCTATATAACCGGTATCATCTTATTACTGTTTCAACTGGTTTTCAAATATATGAATTCATAACCGATTTTAGCCTCTGAACGCATAACCGGGTAAACTGCTTTTTATATGCCTTTTTTTTTCAGGGATTCGTATTTTGGAAAAAAATAACAATGAAAACACGGAAAAACCTATCCATGATGAAAATACTCTTTTCCCCCTTTCTTCTGACCGTCCTGGTCCTCTGTCCGGATTGTTCACCGGCACCTCCCGCTCCTGTGGAAAACGGGCTGCACATACAGGTTGACCTGACCCGCCACACCGGCCCTATGCACCACGCCTGGGCTATGTTCGGATATGACGAGCCCAACTATACCTACATGAAAAACGGTAAGAAGCTGCTGACCGAAATTTCCGAACTGAGTCCGGTACCGGTGTATGTCAGGACACACAACCTGCTGAACACCGGCGAAGGGACACATGCACTGAAGTGGGGTTCCACCAATGCGTACACGGAAGATGAAAACAGAAACCCGGTTTACGACTGGACCATCACCGACCGTATATTCGACACGTATGTGGAAATGGGCATAAAACCCCTGGTAGAGATCGGTTTCATGCCGAAAGACTTGTCGGTAAACCCCGATCCCTATCAGCATTCCTGGCGTCCGGGGGCCCCTTATGAAGAGATCTATACCGGCTGGGCTTACCCTCCGAACGATTACGAAAAATGGGGAGAGTTGGTTTATCAATGGGTAAGCCACTGCGTGGAACGCTACGGAAAGGAAGAGGTGAAAACCTGGTTCTGGGAACTCTGGAACGAGCCGAACATCGGGTACTGGCAGGGAACCCTGGAAGAATATATCAAGCTGTACGATTACACCGCCCACGCGGTAAAAAGAGCGCTTCCCACCGCCAACATGGGCGGTCCGCATACCACCGGTCCCTCGTGGAAGCCTGCCGAAAGGTACCTTCGCGGGTTTCTCGATCATATTGTAAGCGGCACGAACCATGTGACAGGTGAAACCGGCGCTCCCCTCGATTTCATTGCCTTTCATGCCAAAGGGGCACCCCGACTGCGCGACAGCATTATTTTGATGAACATGGGGACGCAGTTGCGCGACGTATCCAGGGGATTTGAAGTGGTGGCTTCCTACCCCACCCTGAAAGACCTGCCCGTGATTATCGGGGAATGCGATCCCGAAGGATGTGCCGCCTGCTCCATGCAGGATTACCCAGAGAACGCCTACCGGAACGGCACGATGTAC
>DQWH01000184.1 GCA_011042635.1 Bacteroidota bacterium
CCATAAAGAGAGAAAGTCATATTGCTTAATATAAATTTCAAATGATAAGTTATCGTAAATTATTGTGGTGCCTGGTTTCCTGTGTTTTTATCGTTTCATGCAGGCAGTCGGGTCAGAAAGCGGAGCCGGTCCTTGAGAACGGTACCATTCCCTTTCGGGTACATCGTTTTGAGCTGAAGGATGTCAGGTTGCTTGACGGTCCATTCAAACATGCCTGTGAATTGAATGAGAAAGTGTTGCTCAACTATGAACCAGACCGCTTCCTGGCCACATTCCGGAAAGAATCGGGTCTGGAACCCAGGGCAGAACGTTACGGAGGATGGGAAAGTTCTTCCATTGCCGGACATAGTCTGGGGCATTATCTTTCCGCCTGTGCCATGATGTACCAGTCAACCGGCAATCCGGAATTCCTCCGCAGAGTGAACTACATTGTGGATGAGATGGAACAGGTGCAGGAAGCATACGGTGACGGATACATCGGTGCGTTTCCCGACGGGAAAAAAGTGTTCGAAGAAGAGATTGCCAAAGGAATCATTAATGCTTCGGCATTTGATCTGAACGGCATCTGGGCTCCCTGGTATACCCACCACAAGGTGTTGGCCGGCTTGCGTGATGCTTATTATCTGTGTAAGAACGAAAAGGCGTTGCAACTTGCCATACAATTTGCCGACTGGATGGAAACCATTGTGGGGCACCTGCCGGATGAAACCATCCAGGAAATGCTGATTTGTGAATATGGGGGCATGAATGAAGTGCTGGCTGAACTGTACTTCCTGACTCGTAATGAGAAATACCTCACTCTTTCGTATGTATTCCACGATAAGAGAATACTCGATTCTCTCGCCATGGGGATCGATGTGCTCCCCGGTAAACATGCCAATACCCAGATCCCGAAAATTATCGGTCTTGCCCGTCGTTATGAACTTACGGGAAACAGAACGGATAAGGAAACCTCCCTGTTTTTCTGGCGTACGGTGGTTCATGATCACAGCTATGTAACCGGAAGCAATGCCCTGGCAGAACATTTCGGTCCTGCCGGTAAGTTGAACGACAGGCTGGGATCCAATACGGGAGAAACATGCAATGTGTATAACATGCTGAAACTGACCGACCACCTTTTCCGGTGGAATCCTTCTCCCGAACTGGCCGATTATTATGAACGGGCTTTGTTCAATCACATTCTGGCCTCCCAGCATCCCGAAAACGGCAGGGTTACCTATCACCTGAGCCTGGAAATGGGTGGATTCAAATATTTTCAGGATCCGTTTGCCTTTACCTGTTGTATCGGTACGGGAATGGAGAACCATGCCAAATACGGAGAAAACATCTACTATTATAATGATTCGGAACTCTATGTCAGTCAATACATTGCTTCCGAACTGAACTGGTCGGACAAGGGAATGGTACTGAGGCAGGAAACCGGTTACCCCGAGCAGCAGGGTACCCGGCTGATATTCCAGTGCAGGGAGCCGGTGGAGTTGAACCTGTTGTTGCGTTATCCCTCCTGGGCTGAACAGGGTATGGAAATAACAGTGAACGGCGAAAAGATCTCCGTGGATTCAGAACCCGGATCGTTTGTCGGGATCCGTCGTACATGGCAACAGGGAGATACTGTAGATGTTAGTATACCCTTTACCCTGAGGCTGGAAAGCATGCCCGATAATGAAAACCGGGTGGCCCTGTTCTACGGCCCCCTGGCCCTTGCCGGTGATCTGGGACCGGTAAACGATCCTGCCGCCTGGGATCTGATATACGTTCCCCTGATGGTGAACGCCAGCCGGGATGCAGATCAGTGGACAGAGCCGGTCAGCGACAGGAGCAATGCCTTCGTTACCGTGGGGGTAGGCAAACCCCACGATGTGCAGCTGATACCTTTTTATGCCATGTACGACAGGAGATATTCCGTTTTCTGGGACCTGGTCGGTATGGAATCCTGGAAAGAACGCGAAGCCATATACCAGGCCATGGTGAGCGAAAAAAGAAAGCTGGAATCACGCACGGTAGACTTCTTCCAACCGGGGACCATACAGCATGAACGCAGCCACCTGTTCGAAGGGCCGGGTTCGACGGCCAGCGGGTTCCGTAACAGGACCTACCGGGTGACTCTTCCGAATGAATGGTTTGCATTCAACATGAAAGTAATGCCGGACCGGCAGAATGCCCTGAATATAGAATACTGGGGTGGAGGATATGACCGGGAAAGCGCCTTCGACATTGTGGTGGAAGGAACCCGTATCGCTTCTGAAGATATTACCGATCCCATTGGGGATAAATTTTACACAAGGGAATATGATATTCCGTTGCATCTGACCAGGAACAAGGACGAAATCCGGGTGGAAATACGCTCCCAGGCCCGGCGGATAGCCGGACCCATATACGGGGTAAGAACCGTGATCGATTAAGGTCACATGATACAGTGTGATGCATTAGGGTACGTTAAATAAAGAGAAATTCCGCTATGATGAAAACCATGAAGAGAAAACAGACAAAACGGATAACCTGCACATTCGGTATGCTGATAGGCTGTATATTGATTTTATGGCCGGCTGTTCTGTATTCCCAGGTCTGGAAGCGTATCGAAAACAGGCCGCAAACCCTGGGGCTGGAACAGGGACTGCTGGAATTTGAAACGCCCGAATTCGAGCTGAAAATAGTGAAGGCATCACATACGGTGGCTGCTCTGATGCCCGTAGGCCAAGGAGGTTTTGATTATACACCCTCCGACCGACTGGAAATACGCAGCAGGAACGGCCTGTACCACCTGGGGGATTTGACATTGAGGTTGAGAACA
>DQWH01000058.1 GCA_011042635.1 Bacteroidota bacterium
CCCCATGACGTGCTGTTTTTTGTAATGTATGTGCTGGAACAACTGAAGCTCAACCCGGAGAAAACCGAACTGCTGATAAGCGGCAAGATTGACAAAACTTCCGGAATTTACCTGTTGTTGAAGCAATACATCAAAAATGTGGGATTTGCCCGGCCGAACGAACTTTTTACCTACAGCTACACTTTCCAGGACAGCCCATCCCACCTCTTCGTGCACTTGCTCAATCTCTACTCTTGCGTATAATCAGCGGAAAATACCGGGGAAAGATACTGCATCCTCCTTCGGGACTCAGGGTACGACCTACCACCGATTTTGCCCGGGAAGCCCTGTTCAACCTGCTTTCGAATCATTTTGACCTGCCGGGACTGGAAGTACTTGATCTTTTTTCAGGAACCGGCAGCATAGGTTTTGAATTCGCTTCCCGCGGAGCAGCCCTGGTGCAGATGGTGGAACAGCGTGATGCCCAGATCCGGTTTATCAGAAAAACCATCAGCGAACTGCACCTGGAGTCCTGCCTTGTATACCGGGGGAACGTTTTCCTTTTCCTGAGGAAAAAAGGCCTCCGCTACGATGTGGTTTTTGCCGACCCCCCCTACGATATGGAAGGAATCGATCTGCTGCCCGACCGAGTACTGGAGGGAAATTTCCTGAAACCTGAGGGATGGTTCATTCTGGAACACGGAAGGAAAAATGCCTTTGACTCCCATCCCCGTTTCAGGGAATGCCGGAAATACGGAAGTGTACATTTTTCCATTTTCGAATAACCTGTATTTTGCCGGGGACACCGCGTCTTCTCATGCCTTAACTCAGATTAAAATTCCCTTTCGATACCCCTCTGCGACGAGATTGCCTCCCTCCGGTCGGCTGACTCAACCAGAGCCACCACACATCCCTCAAAAACCGGTTGCTGAGCAACCTGTTTTTTGTTGGGGCATACGTTTTGGCATGCAAGCATCCCGGCGTACGCCCCAATAAAATACCCCGCAGCAAGCTGCGGGGATTTTTGAGGGATGCGGTGACGACGAGACTCGAACTCGCGACCTCCGGCGTGACAGGCCGGCATTCTAACCAACTGAACTACGCCACCTTGTTACTTTCATTATTACTGCCTTCCGGAAACTATCCCCAGCTTTTCAAAAGGCCCTGCAAAATTACATAAAAATGAATTTCCACAAAACAATTCGTAAAAATTTATTTTTTCATCTTCCCGCGTAACCACTCATAAAACGATTCCATCCCTTCACCCGTGCGGGCCGACATATCAAATATTTCCAGTGAGGAATTCACCCGCAGGGCATTTCCCTTCAATACCTTCACATCGGTATCCAGATAAGGCAACAGATCGATTTTGTTAATCAAACACACCTGCGAGGTACGGAACATGTCAGGATATTTCAGGGGCTTGTCGTCCCCCTCTGTCACACTGGCCACCAGAACCCGGAAATGCTCCCCCAGATCGAAAAGAGCCGGACATACCAGGTTACCCACGTTCTCGATCATCAGGATCCCGGGACCCGAAGGGTCGAGCGACCTTACCGCCTGCTGCACCATGGCTGCATCCAGATGGCATCCGCTGCCCGTGTTCACCTGCACCACCGGCACCCCCGTTTTATTGATCCGCTCGGCATCGAGCAGCGATTGCTGATCACCCTCTATCAGGTAAAAGTTCATTTCTTTTCCCAGGGCTTCCACCAGCCTTTCCAGAATACTCGTTTTTCCCGATCCCGGTGAACTCACCCAGTTCAGGGCCAGAAGGCCCTTTCCTTCGAAATACCCCCGGTTCCTTTCGGCCAGCAGATTGTTCTTCGACAGAACATCCATTTCCAGCTCGATTTTCTTTTCCGCGTCAGGCGTGTGCACATGAGGCATCTCCCCGTGATGTTGATGATGTTCATGTTCATGTCCATGACCGTGCTCGTGGGAATGAGAATGACTGTGGGCATGTGAATGGCCTTCCGCGTGCCCATCACCGGGCAGGTGTTCATGGCTTCCGTCCCGGTTCATCCGGGTGATCAGGAACCCGTTTCCGGGTTCACCGCATCCGCAGGTATCACACATAATGATTATTGGTTTTAGCTACATAATCTGTTAGCTCTGATAAACTCTTATTCCCTTTTCAGGGAATTCTTTTTCGCATCCGGCTGCTCCACAGTAATCGATTTTACCTTCAGCTCGCGTCCTCTTACCAGTTCAGGATTCATTCCCCCGCACACGGGGCAGGTTTCATAGAACTGCTTCACCTCATAATATTTCCCGCACTCCCTGCAGCGTGCCCGGGCCGGAATGATATGCATATCCACCCGCAAACCTTCCAGCCCCTTTTCTTCCTTTACCGAAGAAAAAGCAAATTCCAGTGCATCGATCATCACCCCCGAAAGCTCTCCTACTTCAAGCTCCACACCGGTAATTTTTTCCGCACCCGATCTGGCGGCTTCCTCCCGTGCTATCTCGATCACTCTCAAGGCAATAGACAGTTCATGCATACATTTTTCCCCGGCTCCTTTTGATCAAATGTAAAAAAAATCAATGACATCCGGCATTTTTCAAATTTTCAATTCTTTTCCAGACCCAAATAGAGGAAAGAGAAAAGAGAGAAAACCATGTTTGTTCCAACCGTGATTTTTTTTGTATTTTGAGGCGGTATTTCAAACCGAAAAACGAGCGGATTATGTGCCTGGCCATACCCGGAAAAATCATCAGCATTGACAGAAGCAATCCCGACCTGGTCATGGCAAAAGTGGATTTTGCCGGGGTGAAAAAAGACATCTGCATTCAATGGGTGCC
>DQWH01000104.1 GCA_011042635.1 Bacteroidota bacterium
GCTGGTTCCTGTCCGGTCTCTGTCATTTCAACGGAATCGGTAAGAACCTCCACAGGCCCTGTTCCTTTTTGCTGATGGAACATCAGGTACAGGAACACACTTCCGGCAGAAAGCAGAATGAGCACCGACGCCGCCCTGGACCAGAAAGGAACCGGCAGGGCCACTCTCCTTTTCGTTTTTTGTTCTTTTACAAACGACTTCCAGCCCTCATCAGCAAGATGACCGGCATCGTAGCTTTCAAAAGCTTCCTTCACCTTCTCACGGAATATGTCATCAAACCGGTTCATGGTCTTTTGCTCACTGATTCAAATTTCTTTCTGTACAGTTCACGTAACATTTTTTTTGCCCTGGCCAGGTTCGAACGCGATGTGGAAACTGTGGTCCCCAGCATCTGTGCGATCTCTTCATGGCTGTACCCGTCAATTTCATACAGGTTGAAGGTCATTTTATATTGTTCGGGAAGATGCCGGTAAAGCTCAAGTATATCACTCACTGTCAGCCCCATATCCATTTCCGTTTCCGGCTCGTCGGCTTCGGATATGCTTCCGGCAGCAAATTTTGCGCTGTGCCTGAGGTTTTTTCTGCAACGGTCAATGGCCGTGTTGATCAGGATTTTTGCGTACCAGGGTTTAAAAGGCTTCGAAGAGTCGTAATTTTCAAGGTTTTCCAGCACCTTCATAAAGCTGTCGTTCACCGTTTCCATAGCCTCCTCCTGATCACCTGTATATCTGATGCAAACCGACATGGCAAAGGAGAAGTAACGCTTGTAAAGAACCTCCTGACAGTACTCTTTCCTTTCCAGGCACCCTTTTACAAGTTCCGGATCAGAAATTCCGTCTGCAGTGAACTGCCGGTTGCCCATTTCGCATCTCCCGATTAAGCTCTTTAATATAACCTAATTCAGGAGATTTTCTGATTATCCGTTTCATTTTTTTTTGCTATCTGAATAGGCAACCAAACTATTACCGGCATGTGGCAAACTATTCATACGACGGATTGATCACCTGCCCAATAAACAACAGGGTGTTGGTAGTCCTTTCACGGATGGCGAACACAAAGGGCCTGTCGATCCTGAAGACCTGCGGCTGTGGGGATACGCTTGTCAGATTAATCCCTATGGTTGTTACGGCTGCCGCTTCGGTGCCTTCTTCATTCACATCCACAAAGGTGTTCTGCTTGACGAAATCGACATAGATCTGGGCGTCGGAAATTCCGGAAAGGTCGGCCATATAAGGATCAAATGCATCAATCATGCCCATGCTTTTCAGCTGATCATTCAGTACCTTTTCATACGAAAATTTGAACTTCGGCATAAACACTTCGGTTTTGCCGTATTCGGACTGCCCGTCTATTCCGGCGGTAATTTCGCTCCAGATCTCCGGAGTGAATGAAGCGATAAACCCTTCGAGGGATCCGTGGGGTACGATCACTACCATGGTAAAATTGGTGCGGCCATAGGGAAGTTCAATGGCCTGGTAATCATCATCGTACACCACCTTCGCTCCAGCTTCGCCATTCATGGTGCTCACATCATACGGATCCCCGGTATCGGGGTAAAAGGGCCGGTCTTCCGTAAGGGATTTGTCGAACTGGTAACTCCAGTCGCCCTTGAAATAAAGGGCATTCATCAGGAACATCACCGCCTCGGCAGAGATTTCATTCAGCACCTTCGGGATTTTTCCGTTGGTATGGTCACTGGCCCATCCGTTGATGGTTTCCAGTGCCGATGGATGCGAAAAATCGAGGGCCTCGATCTGTGCCCCGTAATCCTCGCTCATGGTATTCAGGAACGGTTCTTTCACAGTGAATCCTTCCCGGTAAAAAATGGCATTGGCCAGGGCGATGTTCACCTTGGGATCGGCATCCAGCAACTGACTGACCAGTATTCCCCAGGCTTCATTGATCCGGGCGATGCCCAGGTCATCCGGATATTTCAGCATTGCTTTCAGCTGATTGTAGGTGTCGCCTCCGCAGCCGTTCAGCAGCATGGTCAGGGCCGTGCCGGCGCTGATGGGCGACAGCATCAGGTTTTTGTTATCCACGTAAGCCACTTCCCTGAACAGTTCCACCCCGAAGGCATTGTTCGTCTGGATCACCTGCGGGGCTTCGGCGGTAAGTTCGATGTTTTTCGGGGTATGATTTGCGCCCGGGTCCGGATCATCCTTTGTGCAGGAATTTCCATACAGTATTCCGGCCAGGGTCAGAAGAAGAAGGATGTGTGTTTTCATGTCTGTTTATTTTAGAACGAATTTCCGGTTTGAATATATGCATACCTTTTATAACCGGTACGATTGCCAGGGCCGAAACGCTGCAGGGAAACGAAAATAATTTCCGGAATGTATGGTGATCTTTACGGGGTGCGGGTTACGGGTTATGTGTAGTCAATGCCTGAATAACGTAGAGAATTCGCGAAGCGTGCCGGGGCAAATCATGGATCCCTATCCAAAGGGTTTTTTGCATGCTTTTTTGCCCCCAAAAAAGCATGTCGCTCCGTTTCGGGAACGGAGCGAAACAGCGGCCGGTGGGCTGAAACGATCAAAGAAAAACAGGCAAGGCGATGATTCCAATCCACTTCCCCTCTCCATCACTCCATTCCCCGATTACGCTGGATATTTTCTCATCCTTAAAAAATATACTGTCGTCCCTACGGGACTCATTGGGATATATTTA
>DQWH01000046.1 GCA_011042635.1 Bacteroidota bacterium
GCGTTCGGAGGCCATGGCCTCGATCCTTGAGATGAGGTCGGCCGGGCAGGTGAATTTTTCAATGAAGGAAGGGATCTCCTGCTGGTGTTCGCGGGCGAAGAGTCCGGAAAGAAAGATTTTTTTCCCGGGGAATCATGCAACTGGGCTTTGAAGAAACGGTACTCAGGGTGATCTATCCCTTTTTTCTCCGGATCGGAATCCTGTGGCAGGTGGGAACCGTCAGTCCGGCCCAGGAACACTTTGCCTCCAACCTGATCCGGCAGAAGCTCCTGGTGGCTATCGACAGCCAGGACCCCCTCCGTAAACCGGGCTCCAGGCGTTTTCTCCTGTTCCTGCCCGAAGGAGAGCTGCACGAAATGGGATTGCTGTTTTTCCATTATATTCTGAAAAAACACGGACACCAGGTAATTTACCTGGGACAGTCGGTGCCGTTCTCCGACCTGGAAGAAGTGATCGGGAAAAGGAATCCTTACGGACTGGTTACCTCTTTCACCACCGGATTGCCCGATTTCTCACTGAAAGAGTACCTGGGAAAGCTTCATGCCGCTTTCCCCGGGAAAAAAATCTTTGTTACCGGACTCTTCGCCCGCGAACACCAGCAGGAGATCCCTTCCTTCATTGAAAAATTCACCTGCCCGGCCGACCTCATCTCAAGGATCGAGGCCATGGCCTCCGAACGCTGATCCCCATACCGCAACTTTTTTCCACCTTATTCCCCGGGGCGCAGGAAAAAACGGCTCCCTGGCCGGCAATTTCCAGTATCCCGTTTAATTTATTAATTTTGAGTGGGAAACACAGCTATGCACATAACCGAAACGGACCATACCCTGCATATTTTCAGAGAGGGTTCCTGCAACTCCTACCTGATCGTTTCCTCCGGCGAAGCTCTGCTGGTGGATCCGGGGAAAGTGCACAAAGTACAGTTCCTTGAAAAAAAGCTTCCTGAAAAAGGGATAAGTCTGGAGCAGATCAGACACATTGTGCTGACCCATACCCACTACGATCATGTGGAAGGATTGAGCCGGCTTCTGGAAAAAACAGACGCCCGGGTATGGGTCCACCAGAATGAGGCCGTTTTCCTGGAAAACGGGGAAACGCCTTTCCCCGGAGGCACCGGTCTGTTCTCCCGCATGTTCTCCTGGTTCGGCGCAAAATGCCTGTCACCCCTCTCGAAATACCCGCCGGTATCCCCTTCCGATCCCGTGACAGAAGAAACACATCTTCAAACGGGGAAAGTACAGGTAACACTGATCCCCACACCGGGCCATTCACCGGGTTCCATGACTATACTGGCCGGCCGGTATGCCCTGGTAGGCGATACCTGTTTCCATATTTTCCCCGGTAGGAATTACCCACCCTTTGCAGATGATCCTGCACAACTGATCAAAAGCTGGGAAAAACTGCTCGCCCTTCCGGTAGAAACCCTTTATCCGGGCCATGGAAAGCCATTCCCCCGCCAAATGCTCGAAACCAATTATGCTAAAAGACAAAACCGCTGAAACCATGTGTGACAAACTCTCCCATTCGACCACAAAACGGACCACCATGAGAACCCTTTTCATGCTCCTGGGAACGGTGGCCGTGCTGAATGCCTGCCACCAGGAAACGGAATATCGGATCCTTGAAATTTCAGGAGTGGATGGGGCGTTCAATGTGTCACGAGCCCCCTATTTCGGGTCTTTTGCCAACCGGGACAGCCTCCTCCCGCTGCCGGCTGCCCATAAAGACCTGTTGTTTGTAATGGACGAATCCTTCGACCGGGTGGTATATTTCAGATACCACCGCGACATGGGCACACAGCTCGAATTACAGTTCGATACGGTAAATCCTGCCGCCTTTTACCTGAACGGGAAACTGCATTCCATCGATATGACTATGAAGGAAGAAGCACTGGAACTCCTGGCAGACACTTCTCCCTCCGGACTGGAAGGGGTGGAATCGGTTTACCTGCAGCTCCCCCTGGAGGATGATGTGGTTGAGCGGTTACGTACGGTATTCCCTCCCCATGCAAGGCTCAATATGATCCTCGAAGGAGCCGACAGCCTGAACCAGCTCGATCTGCTTTTCAGGCGCTTCCGCCCCCGGTGGGTGTACATGGCCGACCTCGACCGGGATTACGGGTATATCGACTGGCTCACCGGATTACAGGATCTGGAGCTGCTGGGAACCGGCATCTCCTCTTCCGAAAGCGAACCCTTTTTCACGGGGCTGTTCAAACTGGAAGAACTGATCATCACAGCCGATCCCGAAAAGCCTTTCCCCGAACTGTCTCTGAAAGCCCTCAAACATCTCAGGTCGATCAACATTACGGATGCCGGACCGGTTGACCTGGATTTCCTGGGAAATGTTCCCCGGCTGCAGAACCTGTACTTCCTGAATGCCGATTCCGTGTACCATACCGAAGCACTTGCCGGAATAAAGCAACTGGAAGGCCTGGGGTTCACCGAATGCAAAGTATACGAGGAACTGCCCGTTCTACCCGGGCTAAAGTGGATGGCCCTTCCGGAAAATATAACCCAGGAAACCTTCAGCACTTGGTGTGACAACCATCCGGAAATCAGTGTCCTGGAAGCCACCGGAGACACGCTGATCAACGATCTGTCGCCCCTGTACCGGCTGCCCCGGCTGAAAGCCCTTCTTCTCGGGCTTCCGGAAGC
>DQWH01000189.1 GCA_011042635.1 Bacteroidota bacterium
TCCGGAACCACTGAAAAACAGTTCAGGTTCAGGCAGTCATTCCAGTCTGCACGCCCGATCAGTGGCAGGCCATGAGGGCCCAGATTGTTCAGGGTGAATGAAAAGGATCTGCTCAGGTGTTCAAACAGGCTGGCTGTATTGGATTCATCATTATTGAATGGTACTTTTTCATCAAGAATACCAAAGTCTCCTGTTTCTTTGATATAATTTGTTACTGAGAGGATAAGCCACAGGGGGTCGTCATTAAAGTTCCCGCCAATATCGGCATTTCCTCTCTTGGTCAGTGGCTGATACTGGTGCCAGGCCCCGCCGTCCTCAAGCTGTGTGCTGGCCAGATCGAGAATACGCTGCCTGGCCAGGGCAGGCACCATGTGTACAAAACCGATCAGGTCCTGGTTGGAATCCCTGAAACCCATTCCCCGGCCGATGCCGCTTTCAAAGAACGACGCTGAACGGGACATGTTATAGGTAACCATGCACTGGTATGGATTCCAGATATTGATCATGGTATCCAGCTTGTTATCGCCGCTTTTTACCTGGTATTTTGACAGAAGGCTGTTCCAGTATTGTCTCAGTTCGTCGAATGCTTCATCTACCTGCCTGGTGGATTGGTATGCCTGCATAAGCTCCTCTGCCGGTTGTTTGTTGATGACCCCGGGAGACTCCCACTTACTGCCTTCTTCGACTTCCACATAGCCCAGGATGAACACAAGTTCTTTGCTGGCCCCAGGGGAAAGTTGGATAGTTTTCATATGGGAAGCAATAGGGCTCCAGCCATGTGCCCGGGAATTTTCCGACTGCCCGTTGGCAACCACCTGGGGAGCATCAAAGCCGTTGTAGCGCCCTAGGAATTGCTCCCTGTCCGTATCAAAACCGTCAATCGGCTCATTGACCGAGTAAAAGGCATAATGGTTCCGGCGTTCCCGGAATTCGGTTTTGTGGTAGATGGCGGAACCCTTTATTTCCACCTCACCAATACTCAGGTTCCGCTGGAAATTGGTCATGTCATCCAAGGCATTCCAGAGGGCAAACTCTACAAAGGAGAACAGTTTGAAAGATTTTTTATGAGAGCTCGTGTTTTTCAGCACCACCTTCTGCAGTTCTGCATGCTTTCCCAGGGGAACAAAAAAGCTCAACTCGGCTTCCAGACCGTTTTTGCTGCTACGGATCTTTGTATAGCCCAACCCGTGCCTGCATTCATAGGAATCGAGGCCGGCCTTCACCGGTTTCCAGCCCGGGGACCAGATTTCCCCATCATCATGGATATAAAAATATTTCCCGCCATTGTCAGTTGGCACCCCGTTGTAGCGGTACCGGGTAATCCTCCTGAGGCGGGCATCCTTGTAGAAACTATAGCCACCGCAGGTGTTGGACAGGATCGAAAAAAAAGATTCTGCCCCCAGGTAGTTGATCCAGGGGTAGGGAGTATCCGGCCGGGTGATGACGAATTCCCTGTTCGCGTTATCGAAATATCCGTATTTCATGTTTTCAGTCATTCCGGATGGGTTTTGTGCATCTCTCATTTGCCTGACTCAGAGGACCGGTTCCGCTGGAAGGCAAGCTGTTTTTCAATTTCTTCCATATTCTTCGACGACAGGGGATATGTGATCATGACCAGAACAGAGAAGACCATAAAGAGGGAAGGGATCCAGCTCATGAGCAAACGGATGCCCGGCAAGGCCCCTGGAACGGTCAGTTCATTCATGCCGTCATACCCATAATGTCCCAGTACAAAACCGATGATCGCCCCTGCCACTCCACCACCAAATTTCATAGCAAAGGTACCTGCCGAATAGACCAGTCCTGTCGCCCGGTGCTGATTGATCAACTCGGAATAATCCGCTGCATCGCCCAGCATCACGAAGAACAGAACCGGCATGATCCCTGCGCCAAATTCAGCGAGTGCTCCAAGCACAAAGATCCAGCCTGCCTGATGCGGGTTGGCGAAATAGATGGCCCCGGTCAGCACACCGGTAAAGATCATGGAATAGATGAACAATTTCTTTTTCCCGAAGAAATTCGCCAGCGGGGTGGTCACCATGGCTGCCACCATGGAAACAACCAGTAATACAACCATATAGGAGGCTGCCAGCTGCTCATTCCCGACAAAACGCTTAAAGTAGATGACCGTGGTGCCCTGTTTAATGGAATTGAATACGACAAAAAGGAAACCGATTACAAGCAGGATCATCCAGGGGCGGTTTCTCAACAGGTCTTTCAGGTCTGTTTTGACTGAAGTTTTCTGGCTGGATGATACATGGACCCGCTCGCGGGTACTGAAAAATGTGATGAGAATAAATAAAACAAGAAGACCTGCAAGCAGGTACATGGAATACTGGTAGCCCAGCTGTTCATTTCCTTTTCCCAGCCAGAGCACAAGGTAGATCAGCAGGCCCTGGGCAATGATCCCCCCAAGGTAGGCGCCGGCAAAGCGAAAGGAGGACAGGGAGGTCCGCTCTTTCTGGTTTGCGGTCATGACCCCCATCAGGGCGGAATATGGTACATTGTTGGCAGTATAGACCAGGGTCAGCATGATATAGGTGGCATACGCATAGATCAGCTTCCCGGTCTGGCTCAGGTTCGGTGTGGAGAAGGTCAGGATGAGCATCAGGCCGAATGGCAGAGAAGTCCAGAGCAACCAGGGACGGA
>DQWH01000183.1 GCA_011042635.1 Bacteroidota bacterium
CTTGCTGATGGACCTGGAAACCGGCAGAATGGAAGCCCGCGATTTCATGAATACGCTTGCCGGTTTCTCAACGAAAAAATTTACCTCCGGTCAGTTCGAACAGGCATGGGGAGCGATTTTTACGGGATTCGACCTCGATAACATTCATTTCATACGGAAGCTGAAAGGCCGGTACCCCCTGTTGCTCCTGAGTAACACCAATGCCCTGCATGTGCCGCATTTTGAGCGGTTGCTAAAGGAGCAGGCCGGGATCCCCGGCATGCATCACCTGTTCGATAAGGTGTATTATTCCTATGTGCTAGGCATGCGCAAGCCCGACCGCGAAATTTATGAGCATGTGATCCGCGACAGCGGTATTGACCCGGCGGAAACGCTTTTCATCGACGACCTGAAAGAAAACACCGATGCGGCCAGGGAGCTTGGTTTCCGGGTTCATCAGCTGAAAGAAGGCGAAAAGGTGGAAGAGGTGCTGACAACCTACGTCATGGCATGAACCGGAGTAACCGGAATGCTATGTGTTCCAGACCAGACGGACAAAAGAAGGAAATCTTTTCATTACATTTCATACATTTTTTTCGTATTTTTAAATAACCATGCAGAAAGGCAGCCATTTCATACAATCTATCAATCCTCATCTTTTCTGGGATGTGGATATTTCCAGACTGGATGCATTCCGGTCGAAAAGGCTGGTTATCGAACGTGTTTTTTCGCTGGGCAATACAGATGAAATCCGCCGGGTATTAGAATTTTATGGAAAAGAAGAAATTATTCACATTTTGACGAACCTGAATTACCTGGATAAAAAAAACCTGAATTTCGCTGCCACATTGTTCCATGTTCCCAAGGAAAAATTCAAATGTACTATCCGGAGGCAGTCAACCCCACCACACTGGGATTATTAAAGCAACTTCAGGAAAAACCTTATTTACAGGGGTTTCCTCTTGCCGGTGGCACAGGACTGGCCATGTATCTGGGGCACAGGAAATCAGAAGATATAGACCTGTTTTCAAACCGGAATTTCGACGTGGCACGCCTGCTTGAAAACCTTCAACAGGATTTCGAAATCAACCTGTTATATACAGAACAAAATACCCTGAAAGGGATCATTTCCGGAGTCAATGTGGATATCCTTGCCCGTCGCTATCCAGCCATTGATAATCCGGTTTATGCACCCTATTTCCTCATGTCGGAAAAAGACATTGCTGCCATGAAACTGAATGCGATTTCTGTCAGCGGGCAGCGATCAAAAGATTTTATAGACATATACTTTCTACTGGAAAAATACCCTTTGGAGGAAATGCTGGGATTTTACCGGGAAAAATACAGGCAAACCAATGAAAGTCACGTTTTAAAGAGTCTCATCTATTTTGATGATGTGGATCTGGCTGATTGGCCCATACTGATCAAACATCCTCATCTGAGCTGGGATGAAGTGAAAAATGAAATTGAAACCCGTGTGCGGCAGATGTTGAATAAATGATCTTTACTTTCCGGGATCGACCCCCGATTCGGTGAAGGCAATGGTATAATCCCCGTTCAGGCGATTGCTGGGCTTACCACCCAGTTTGACAAAGAACCAGGTTTCCTCCGTTTCATAATTATTGTAGTAACCTGACAGGGCTTCCCCTTCCTGCCCGATAACCGGGTCATCCTGCAGGGCCAGCTGGTCGCTGCTGAATAATTCATATTGCAGGATCATATCCTCCTCATCGGGGGCTACATGAAAACTGATCTTTTTTTCGGCTCCCACCGTTACCTTAAAGAATTCCCAGTCGCCTTCCGGCTCGTCACCACTGGCTTCGAAAATAATATTCCCGGTCAGTTCTCCTGAAGGAAAGGAACCAATCTGGCGTGCATTTCCGAAGCTTTCATCGGGTTCGTAGTTGTCATTGGAATCGGTATCGCTTACCGTAAGGGTATAATACCCTTTGTTGCGGCCCGAATAACTGTATATTTCGATATAATAGGCGCCTCCCCTGGAAGCCAGATTGATGGCAAAATCCATTCCCTGGTCAGCATGCGCCCCGTAAAAATGATTCCCGTCGGCATCATACAGGTTGCAGGCAGCATCGAGGTTGGCTGAAACATCGGTCAGGGCAATTTCCGTAATATCAATAATATCGTCGTTATCGACTGTCACCCGGTACCAGTCGTGATCGTCTTCTCCGATACCGGCTTCGACAGGATTGCCAAGGGCCAGGTTACCGGCAGCATGTCGGCTGTCATTGGGTTCGAAACTGTCGTGGAACGGATCGTTCTTTTTGCAGGAGAAAAGTATGACGACACACAGGGCCATGAAGGGCAGCAGGGGAAACAGGATATTTTTCATCGCTTACTCTGTTGTAGAATGTTTCTGACGGGTTATCCGGTTCATATTTCCGCTCCGGATATTTCAAAGATATGATCTTTCAGTGAATGCAGCTATATTTTTTCAGGCAGGGTCCACCCAGTCGCCTTCTTTCCTCATCAATTCCTCCAGTGCTTCCAGGGCTTTTTCTTCTGGAATGTTTTTCAGTACGGGTTGTTTTTTTCTGTACAGATGGACCTTCCCGTGACCAGCCCCCACGTATCCGTAATCGGCATCGGCCATTTCTCCGGGTCCGTTCACCATGCAGCCCATCACGGCAATAC
>DQWH01000206.1 GCA_011042635.1 Bacteroidota bacterium
CCACTTTCATGCAAGGTTAATATTAATTTTCTACTATTAAAAGAGCGTTGCTGTACCCGCCGCTGTGAGGCCTGGCCTGATAGGTAATATCAGTCGGCACAAACGTCCAGTGACCTTTGCCCAAGTTACAGTTGACCATCAGGCCGTTCCCAACCATTTCACCGTTTCTTCTCATGCTTTTGGCCGACGCGATATGGGACCCTTTCTTCCCTCCCAGAGGTGTCCAGATCACATAGGGGGTACCCGACATGAAATTGCCTTCTGCGTCGGTAATCAGAGTTCCCGGATCCTGCGGGTCGCCCCAGTGGCGTCCGTCGTCAGAATACCGGAAATATGCCGGCACATCGGGCAAACCAACCCTTTCATAAATCATCAGATACCGGCCGTCGGGCAACCGACATACAACCGGCATTCCCGGGCGGGTCTTCATATCGGGAAAGACCTCATTCCCCGGATATAATGTTCGAAAGTAGCCAGGAGGGTCCCATTGCCTTTACCCGGTTGGTGCTGCAAACAGATTACCCGGGGGTACATGGCGCCGTGCATTGGATCCTCTCCGGCAGGTACATACAGGGTATCAACAAAAAGAGTCTGCTGGGCAAAACACGTTGGTGCACAGAACAGTCCGTAAAAAGGGATCAGCACCAGCAATACCCCGAATAACAATCTTTTCATAACGAATCAGTTTGAAACGGTTTGAATAATGGAATTCAGGAAAAGCATCAGCCTACCTTGGTCCGGCCAGTTCCCGGTACAGGTCCATGTCAAAATCCTTCAGACCAAAAATACCGGTAATGTGGTTCACCGTTACCCAGGGAAGGGCTCCGCGGTGACGGGCCTGACCCCTGTTTGACGAGACACCCCGGTGTTCCTGCTGGGCTCCGGGTTCGTATAGGTCGTACAGCCTGCCCGGGAGAGACCCCATATTTTTTGTATTGTGTAAAAGGATGCGGGCGATTTCTTTGTAATGGGGATCACCGGTATATTTATAAAGGCGTGCATATTCGTCCGCATCGCCAGACATCCACTGGTCCACTCCGCTGCCGTGGGTACTGATCTTGTTCACTCCTACGGTGGAGGCCTCCTTCTTCCATTGCAGATCTTCGTTCTCCTGGTCATCGGGCATGGGAACATTCCAGCCGTAAATAAATGTTTCAGCATAATCACCCGCTGCTCTGGCTCTTTCCAGCCACCGGCCATCGCCCGTATATTCATACAGGGCCAGATACCCTTTCAGGGACAGGGTGCCTGCTTCCTTATCCTGAATATTGTTATTATCGAGGGTTCCGCCAACCCACTGTTTCAGCTGGTGATGGTTTTCCCATATAAAATCGCCGGCCCGTTCGGCCGCCATCAAAAAGGGGAACCTGCCCCCGTGGGCGGTCCAGAAATCGTCGCCGGTCACCTTGACCAGGAATGCCATGGCGTTGCATGTACTCTGGTAATTGTCATCATAGATTGAATCGGTGCCCGGATACCATGAGCGCGGAAAACTTCCGTCGGGTTTCTGCTGCCACAGCAACCATTCGGCAAATTCCACGCACCACCTCCACCAGTCGTAGTGTTCCCGGCCCCTGGCCAGTTCCCACTGGTAGGCGGTCAGCAACCAGCGCATATCGTCGGTAAAAGCTCTGAGGTAGATGCGACCTTTACAGCAGGGAACATGATTGGGTTTGCAGTTGGTAAGCGAGGGTTCGCCGGTATCGATATTGAATCCCTTTCCGCTGGGCGGGGAAAATTCCCCATATTTTATCATCGATTCAATGATGTCAATACCCAGTTGATAATATTTTTTCCCCGTGACGACCGGTCTTCGTATGAAGCCCTGATCAGCATGACCGCTCCTTCCTGGTCTTTTCCGACAAATCCCATTATGGCATCCCGGTCGCGCAATCCCCCATCGCCGAAATTTTTTCCGGCAACCATGGAAATCCAGAAGGGTATTCCGGTCCGGTCATCTTTTTTGTATACCAGTCCGGCCAGATAATCCACCAGGGAACGCTGCAGCACATCCATATCATACAAATCCAGGGCGGGGTCAAGCTCATTCCATGCCCATCGCCAGGTAGCCGTATAATATTAAAGGATTCCCCGCCTGAAAAACGGAAAGAAATTTGACAGGTCTGCTCGAACCCGTCCTCGCAGGGATGAAAACGTGGCCGGCGGCGATCCCAACCGGGATACCGGTACGACAGAACCGTACCGCCATAAAGCCGGTTATTCGCTCCCGGAATACCGAAACGGAATCTGCTGTCGATCAGGGGAGAAAGCCGGTCACGCGTCGCGGCAGCCGTTTTGTTCCCTTTCGGGGAAGGGTTGAAAATGGAAACAAGAAACATCACGGATTTTCATAAATACGGATTCTGTGGGTTGTAAAAAACATGGTAAATCAATTAGTAACATCCACAACAGCCCTGAAAAAATAACAAGGGATAAGCATCAATTGTATATTTTATACTTTTTCGAGATAATTTTTTGCAGGAATAAACAGGGAAAACGAACAGGAAAAACCTTCAGAGGTACCATAACAGAATCCCCACCAGGCAGGAGGGAATCTGACCTTA
>DQWH01000002.1 GCA_011042635.1 Bacteroidota bacterium
CAAGCCGGCCGTCAATAAGTTGCATATTATATCGGTTCTGTTGGTGGCAATTGTTGAATTACATGCCGGGCATTTTCCCCATCATTTTTCCCAACTTCTTTCCCTGAGTCATCGAACGCATCAACTTGCGGGTATCCTCGAACTGTTTCACCAGCCGGTTCACTTCCTGAATGCTGGTCCCGCTCCCCTCTGCAATTCGTTTTCTACGGCTGCCGTTCAGCAGGCCAGGATTCTCCCGCTCATCGGGGGTCATCGACCGGATAATGGCTTCCACCCCCTTGAAGGCATTCTCATCCATATCAATGTTCTTTAATGCCTTTCCCATACCCGGGATCATCCCCGCCAGGTCTTTGAAATTCCCCATCTTTTTGATCTGTTGCACCTGCGAAAGAAAATCGTTGAAATTGAACTGGTTTCTGGCAATTTTCTTCGTCATTTTCCGGGCCTCTTCCGTATCGTACTGTTCCTGGGCCCGTTCCACCAGCGAAACGATATCGCCCATACCCAGGATCCGGTCGGCCATTCGGTCGGGATGGAACACATCCAGGGTATCGAGCTTTTCGCCGGTACTCACGAATTTGATGGGTTTGTTCACTTCCGCCCTAATCGACAGGGCTGCACCGCCGCGGGTATCCCCGTCGAGCTTGGTCAGTACCACTCCTTCATAATCGAGCCGGTTATTGAACTCCCGGGCCGTATTCACCGCATCCTGACCGGTCATGGCATCTACCACGAACAGGGTCTCGTTGGGGTTTACTTCTTTCTTGATGGCGGCAATCTCGTCCATCATCTCCTGGTCAATAGCCAGCCGGCCGGCGGTATCGATAATCACCAGATTGTATCCCTGCTGGCGGGCATGCCTGATAGCCGCCCGGGCAATCTTTACCGGATTCTTGTTGTCTTCTTCGGTATAAACGGGTATGCCGGCCTGTTCCCCCAGTACTTTCAGCTGTTCAATGGCGGCAGGCCGGTATACGTCGCCTGCCACCAGCAGGGGATTCCGTCCCTTCTTGCTTTTCAGGTGGCGGGCCAGCTTTGCCGAAAAGGTGGTCTTACCGGAACCCTGCAAACCGGCGATCAGGATCACGGCCGGATTGCCCTTCAGGTCCACATCTTCCATCTGCCCGCCCATCAGATCGGCCAGCTCGTCGTGCACGATCTTGACCATCATCTGGCCGGGCTTCACGGCTGTGAGGATCTTCTGCCCCAAGGCCTTTTCCTTCACCTGATCGGTAAAGCTTTTGGCAATCTTATAATTCACATCGGCATCCAGCAAAGCCCTGCGCACATCCTTCAGAGTCTCAGCTACATTGATCTCGGTGATCCTCCCCTGCCCTTTCAGGAGCCGGAAAGCCTGTTCAAGTCGGTCGGTCAGATTGTCAAACATATGCTGTGCTTGATTGAAAAAGTGCTACAAAAGTAGTGAAACAAGCCCAAACAAAAAAAAGATGTTGTCCCTTCGGGTGAACCGGAATAGGGCCTTTTCGCACAAACGTCATACCGGGTACTGAAAATCCCTCATGCATCGATTTTTTTTATTATTTTCGTTGTAAACCCCATACTTCGTTTGCTATGAAAACAGAGATCGCTCCCCATTACCTCCGTATGAAGAAGCAGTATCCCGGTTTTTTCGAGGCCGTGGAAAAACTGGGGGAAGCCACCGCCCAAGCCGGCCCCCTGAACCGGAAATGCACCGAACTTATCCGGCTGGCCGCCTCCCTGGCCAACGGCTCGGAAGGTGGCGTGCACAGCCACTGCAAGCGGGCACTGGAAGCCGGCGCCTCAGCAGAAGAGATCAGGCATGCCGTGCTGGCCCTCACCAATACCATCGGATTTCCCCGCACAATGGCGGGACTCTCATGGATCAATGATATCCTGGAACATGAATAAACGGATATCTTTTCTTCTTCTCCCCGCGTTCTTTCTGGTATTCTCCTGCCAGGCTCCGAAACACCGGGCAGATGCCATCAAAAGATCGGAAGAGATCATAAGCAGCTTCTGCAATAAGGCGGGAATACCCGGTATGGCCATTGCTGTATCGGTAAACGGCAAAAGGGTATGGTCGCAGGGATTCGGCTATGCCGACCTGGAACACCGGGTGCCGGTGGATCCGGCTACCACCCTGTTCAGGGTGGGCAGTGTATCCAAGTCGTTCACCTCGGCGGCCATGGCTCTGCTGTATGAGAAGGGACTGGTTTCTCCCGACAGCCTGGTGCAGGCCTATGTCCCCGTATTTCCATGGAAAAACGACAGCGTCACCCTCCGTATGTTGGCGGGTCACCTGGCAGGCATCAGGCATTACCGGGGGGATGAATTCCTGAATAACCGCTTTTACCCTTCGGTGGAGGAAGGTTTATCCTTTTTTATCTCAGACAGCCTGCTGTTCAAGCCGGGAACACGTTATTCCTACTCGAGCTACGGATACAACCTGCTGAGTGCCGCCCTGGAAAAGGCCGCCGGGAAAGTTTTTCTTACCCTGATGGAACAGGAAGTATTCGGTCCGGCCGGAATGGAACATACCCTGCCCGATTACAGCGACAG